>NZ_JBALWD010000023.1:0-66331 GCF_036960985.1 Sneathiella sp.
GCCGTGGCAGACAATTTGCCGCGGCGCTAGCCCTTGGCTGTGAGGGCGTTTGGTGCGGATCCATCTGGTTAAAAACGATTCAAAGTGAGGTCCCGCCAGAGATCAAGGCAAAGATGTTTGAAGCTGCGGCGGAGGATGCCATTTTAACCAAAAGTGTCACGGGCAAGCCCTGCAGGACACTCAATAACAAGTTTTCTCAAGCCTGGAATGCCGAGGATGCACCGGCAATGCTTCCGGCACCGCTTCAGAACTATCTTTGGTGGCAAGAAGGTCGGACGAGAGTGGAACGCGTTCGGGCAAAAGACTTTCTGACCTATCCTGTCGGCCAAATTGTCGGCGATATGAAAGAGGAAACCAGCGTCAAGGAAGTTGTGTATGATTTCATCAATGAGTTGTTGGAAGCAAAAGAACGTCTGGACGGGATGCTCGGAGACTAGAAACCAAAGAACCTTTCAACTCTTTCCTAGTTATACTAAGGAAAATGAAAAAATAGATTAGAAATTGACTAAAACTGTATTTACTAATTAGTAAAAAATTAAGCTTTCGCCTCTATTTCGTTTAGGGATAGCAAACGAAAATTGCTTGTAAACTAGAGGGATATATTTAGTTATGAAAAAGAACAAATTCGCCGCACTTATTGCTGTTTCAATAGGTGTAAGTGTCGGTGCCGCGGCGCCAGCGATGGCGTCCGAGATGTGGAACATCAAGTGCTTTGACCAATCGGGTCATACGATGGCAGTCAAAGCTTTTACCAGTCATGGAGTGAATCTCGACATCAAAGCCATGCCCGTTGACGGTACCGATCACTTGGATATCAAAGCAATTAGCGAGTCCGATAACAGCTTACATCACGTGAAAGTTGTCCCCTCTCAAGATGACAAAGACTATTCGGACGTCAAGGCGATCACTGATGATAACAAGCTCATTCACGTCAAAGGGGTTTCTGCGAAAGGGATCACTTTCCATGTAAAGGCGATGCCCAACGACGCAACCGGCGAGTTCGATATCAAATGCCTGGGTACCGATGGAACTGTCCTGGCGTTAAAAGCCATATCTCCTGGCGGAATGGTTTACGACGTGAAAGGCCTTCCAGAGCTCAAGGGTCAAAAAGATCTGGAAGTCGAGATTGAGGCTCACATCAAGGCGAGACCGCAGCAGTAGGATCAAGTGACAGACCGGGGGAACCAACAGATTGCTCTGTCGTTGTTGAGTTCCGTCCGGTCTCCTTGAGCAAATAAGGCTCGATAGCTAAACAGTCACCCCATGCTGCGGGAACTTCTCAAGATACGCGTTGGCGCGGGGAACGGGGGTTTTGAAGAACTGGTGCGGGGCTCTCAACCAGAGGCCGTCGTAAACAACCGACGGTCCCGCAGTTGTAAGCGTATCTGGTGTTATTTCAACTAGGTCGGCATCCCATGCCGGATAAACTTGTCTCGCCTTTTTCCAGTAATGCGCGAGAAACCGTTTTTTCTCCGTATAGCCGTGGTAATCGAAGACCATATCCCCGAATGAGACGAAGATGTGATTACCCGTTTGGCCCTCACTCGGCTTGATCCAAACGGCTTGGGCATCCACAGGAGTGATGTTTTCCAGAAATACATGCGCGAGAACCTGGCAGGCGCCGCAGGCGAAAAACACACGATCGGGCAAGCTCCATCGTTTCTCCAAATCCCTTTTTGGGCAGTCTTGCGTGCGAATAATATACATTCCTGAAACATAGCTGTTTGAATGAATTAACGCTATTGTCATACACGGGATTTTTGATCATCAAATTGAAGGCATTTATTCCGCCAGCCGATTATACTAAGTTGGCATTGGATCAACCGGCCAAACTCGATGAAGGAGGACCTCCTGTGTCTGTAGACGACAAAATACTCAGCGATCTTGTGGCGAACAATGTGGAATTCGTAACGACAGTTCCCTGCAAGCAATTGGCTGGCGTGATCGATAAAATTGAAAATAGCCCCGATATCCATCACGTGCCGTCGAATAAGGAAGATGAAGGCATTGGCCTGTGTGCCGGCGCCTTTATGGGCGGCAAACGATCCGCCATTATCATGCAGAACACGGCGATCGGCGTCACCATAAATACGTTGGTGACATTGACCCAATTCTACCGTTTGCCATTGCCGATGATCATCAGTTACCGCGGAGAACTGGGTGAGCCGGTGGCTTGCCAGGTTGAGATGGCTGTTCATACGAAAGCCCTTCTCGCACAGCTTCATATCCCGACTTATCATTTTCATCACGAAGACGATGTGCAGGAACTGGATGCAATCTTGAAACATACATATATGAGCAACAAGCCGGTTGCCATCCTGACAGATGCAACCTTTTGGAAGGGGTATTGAGAATGATACGTTCAGAAGTTCTACGAGATATCGCCCCCATCATTTCCGATCAACTGGTTGTCTGTAATATTGGCCTGCCAAGCCAGGAATTACATATGATCGATGATCAACCGAGCACTTTTTACATGCTGGGCACCATGGGATTGTCATCCTCCATTGGTCTTGGCGTGGCGCTGGCGCAGAATAAGAAAGTTATTTCCATCGATGGTGACGGCTCTGTTCTCACCAACTTTGGTACATTGCCGACGATTGCCAACAATGTTGCAGATAATTTTATCCTGCTCATTATCGACAACGGAAGTTATGGCTCAACCGGTGACCAGCCAACCTATGCCGGTAAAAAAACCTCCTTAACAGCGGTCGCAAAAGCGTGTGGGTGCGAGAATGTCATTGAGTGTGCGGCCGAGGACACGGCGGAGACACTGCGTCAGGCAATCGAAAGCGATAAGATGACAATCATTGTTTGCAAATGTGAGTCCGGCAATATCAAAGTGCCGGTTATTACGATGGATCCAGTTGTTATTCGCGCCAGGTTTATGAAAGAAATAGAATCCCGCAACGCCTGATAGCGCCCCCGGTTGACGCTTTTTACGGTTTCCTGACTGCTAGGCTGCGTTTAGATAAGTCGCAATTCCGTCGGCGGCGACGACCCCGGTTGCGAAGCAACCTTGCAACAGATAGCCGCCGGTTGGGGCTTCCCAATCGAGCATTTCCCCGGCGACAAATTGGCCCGGTTGCTTCCGGATCATCAGCTGGTCGTCGAGGTTACTGAACTTGACGCCGCCGGCGGAAGAAATGGCGCGTTCGATACCATTAATACCGATCAATTCGACTGGTAGATTTTTAATCAGTGCAGCAAGCTTGTCCGTATTCTGGATGTCGGTGTTGTTTTTGAATTCGTGCAACAGGGCAATTTGTATCGGTGCCAAATTCAGTTTTTTGCGTAAAAAGTTGGACAAGGACATTTTTCCGCGGGGAGTTGACAATGAGCTAACCAGTGCCTGTTCTTCACTTCCCGGTTTCAGGTCGAGGCTGATGTCTCTTGTCGATCCCTGCTGCAGTTCTTCGCGAAGGCCCTTGCTCAGGGCGTATAGGGCGCCACCTTCAAGGCCATTTTTCGTGACGACCAGATCCCCGGCACTGCTGCGGTTATTGTGGGTCAGGCGAATATTTTTGAGGGGAGTGCCTTCGAAGCGGCCAATAAAGTGATCGCTCCAATTGACTTGAAATCCGCAATTGCTGGCGACAAGCGGATCAATGTCCAAGCCCTCAGATTTTAACGGATCGATCCAGCTGCCGGTTGCGCCCAAATGCGGGTAACTGGCACCGCCCATGGCGTATAAAATGGCATCGGCCTCAAATTCGAACGATGGCGTGTCCGGGGTGCTGAAAAGTAGCTTCTGGTCTGCCTCGGTTTTAAGCCAGCGATGTTTGAGATGAAACTGCACCTGCGCGCCCTCCAGTTCTTTCAGCCAGGCGCGTAGTAGCGGTGTCGCTTTCAGGCCGTCCGGAAACATCCGACCACTGGATCCTTTAAACAGGGAGACGCCAAGGGACGTTGCCCAATTGATCATGTCATCGGGCGAAAACCGGGCGAGGAACTGTGCGAACCGGGCGGCATTCTCCTCATATTTTTCGGTGAATTTCGGTAATGGTTCGGAATGGGTCAAGTTGAGGCCGCCACGACCGGCGATCAGAAATTTTCGCGCCACGGACGGTTTCTGGTCAAAAACATGGATTTGGAGATTTTCAATCTTGCTCAATTTTTGCGCGGCGATGAGACCGGCAGGGCCGGCACCGATAATGGCAATAATTTTTGTGCGCGACGCCAATTTCCACGACCTTTCTGATCCTGTTCATTGCCGCCGGTTATAGGGACATTGGGTTGTGTTTAAAAGCATGAATTATTTTTATACTTTCAGGCAAACCCATTCAAATTTTTCATGTGTTTGCAATTTGCCGTTCCGGTGCCGAGGCGCTTGAGGTCGGGGGATCTTTTCTCGAAAACGCGATGCCCTCATAATCATTGCCGGCCACGGCATTGATCGAGGCGACATATCGGGGGGTTCCGCCGTTGTAAACGAAATAGCGGATGCTGCCTTCCTCATGACCTTCGACATTGGAGTTATATCCGGTAAACCAGGATTTTGCTTTTCGCATCAGCATAATGGCATACATTTTGGTGACCGTGGCGGTCCAGGAAGCTTCAGCTTCTTTTGTGGCTTCCAGTCGGGTAAATCCTTTTTGTTCGGAATAGTCGAGCAGATCCGTACTCCAATTGACGCCATTTTCGATACCGCGCGGATAGTTGGTCGACGCGGAGCCACTTTGCGGGCCCGTCGGCATCAACAAGTTGGGAAAGCCATTGATCAGAATACCCAGAAATGTCGACGGCCCCTCCCGCCATTTACCCCGCAAGGTCTGTCCATCAAGGCCCCGGATATCTATATGGTCAAAGGCGCCGGTGATGGCATCGAAACCGGTGGCATAGACAATAATATCGGCGTCATAGTCTTGGTCGCTTGTCCGGATACCGGTTTCGGTCACGCGCTCGATGGGGGCTTCACTGATATCAATCAAATGCACATTATCGCGGTTATACGCTTCAAAATAATGAGATTCCATAGGAACACGCTGAATGCCAAATCCATGATCGCGTGGAATGAGTTTTTCTGCGGTCACCGGATCTTTCACGCGTTGGCGAATGCGATCGGCAATATACTCGGAAAATTCTTCGTTGGCCTTTTCGTCGGTAAAGATTTCGCGGAAATTTGCCAGCCAGATACCAAAGCCCGGCTCGTCATACAAGCGGTCCCATAATTTCAGCCGCTCTTCCCGTGACACCTCATAAAATCCGCGCCGGTCAGGCTCATGCTCGAAACTGCCCGGTGTCCGGGCGCAAGTGGCGAAAATATCGTCATACCGGGCCCGAATATCCGCCATTTCCGCTGGCGAGATGGGGCAGTTATTGAGCGGTGCGCTCCAGTTCGGACGGCGCTGGAAAACATTGAGCTCGCCGACTTTATCCGCAATCTCCGCAATCAATTGAATGGCCGTGGCGCCGGTCCCGATAACGGCGACTTTCTTGCCTTTCAAGTCGACCTCTTCGTGCGGCCAGTAAAAGGTATGAAAAGAGGGGCCCTTGAAATCTTCCGTTCCTTCGATGCGCGGCAATGTCGGTGTCGACAGCAAACCAACCGCCATGATGACAAAGCGGCAAGTGAGCGTCCGGCCATCATCGATTGCCAAAACCCACCGATCCTCACCTTCGTCAAAATGGGCGGCCGTCACCCGGCAATTGAACTGCATATATTGTCGAAGATCAAACTTGCCGGCGACAAAATTCAGATAGTTCAAATTTTCCGACTGGGGCGAAAATTTTTCTTTCCAGTGCCACTCATCCAGAACTTCCTGGGAAAAGGAATAGCCATAGGTATAGCTTTCAGAATCGAACCGGGCGCCGGGATAGCGGTTGTTGTACCAGGTGCCACCGAGATCGTCACAGGCTTCCAGAACAGTGGCGTTCACGCCCATATCCTTTAGCCGTTTCATCTGGTAAATGCCGGCAACGCCAGCGCCAATAACGATGACCTCGAAATGTGTTTCGGTCGCGATGGTCATGGATTGCTCCTTAAGTGACTTCTATTCGCAGAAAATCTGAGGCTGAACCTCATATTGTGGTTATTAAAAACCATAACCTACGACAATGCAACTATTGGAGGTCCGCCGTAATTCCTGTTTCCGCATGTTACGATGTGGTATTAGCCTTTCTTAGGTTTTGGACCTATCGCTAAATGCCATTTTTTAGGAAAATGCACCCGATCAGAAATTACGCCTGTTGCAGGCCTTGAGTTAGAATTTTGACGCGGATAATTCGGCGTTTCAAATGAATAGAGATAGGGATTTAAGATGACGAAAATGACAACGGAAGAAGCCTTTATCAAGGTGTTGCAAATTCATGGAATTGAGCATGGTTTCGGTATTATCGGATCTGCCATGATGCCAATCTCAGACTTGTTCGGTCAGGCCGGCATCACCTTCTGGGATTGCGCTCATGAAACCAATGCCGGCATGATCTGCGACGGCTACACCCGGACAACCGGTAAGATGGCCATGGCCATCGCGCAAAACGGCCCCGGCATCACCGGTTTTGTGACGCCGGTCAAAACGGCTTATTGGAACCACACACCGATGCTGTTGGTGACACCGCAGGCGGCGAACAAAACAATCGGTCAGGGCGGCTTCCAGGAAGTCGAGCAAATGGCTTTGTTCAAAGACATGGTCTGCTATCAGGAAGAAGTCCGGGATCCGTCGCGGATGGCGGAAGTCCTTAATCGTGTGATCGAAAAAGCTATTCGGGGTTCAGCCCCTGCACAGATCAACGTGCCCCGTGATTTCTGGACACAGGTAATTGACATTGATTTACCCCAAATCGTTCGCCTGGAACGGCCGGCGGGCGGTGCCGAAGCAATCGCGAAAGCGGCAGATCTGCTCTCCAATGCAAAATTCCCGGTTATCCTTTCTGGCGCGGGTGTTGTGATTGGCGGCGCCATTCCGGAATGTCAGGCGCTGGCGGAACGGCTCGATGCGCCGGTTTGCAGTGGCTATCAACATAATGACAGCTTCCCCGGTTCTCATCCTTTGGCAGCGGGTCCGTTGGGCTATAACGGATCGAAAGCCGGTATGGAATTAATCAAGCAGGCCGACGTGGTTCTGGCTCTTGGAACCCGGCTCAATCCATTTTCGACCTTGCCCGGTTATGGCATTGATTACTGGCCGGAAAATGCCGATATTATCCAGGTTGATATGAATTCAGATCGCATTGGCCTGACGAAAAAAGTCACGGTTGGTATTTGCGGCGATGCAAAAATGGTTGCCGAGCAGTTGCTGGCCAGCCTTTCCGATACCGCCGGTGACGTAGACCGGGAACAGCGCAAATCAATCATTCACCAAACAAAATCTGCATGGCTACAGACATTGTCGAGCATGGATCATGAAGATGATGATCCGGGGACAACCTGGAATGCAGATTCCCGGGCCCGTGATGCCGACAGAATGGCCCCAAGGCAAGCATGGCGTGCCATTCAGGCTGGTCTGCCGAAAGACGCCATAATCTCCAGCGATATCGGAAATAATTGCGCGATCGGAAACGCTTATCCAACGTTCGAAGAGGGTCGTAAATATCTGGCGCCCGGTTTGTTCGGGCCGTGTGGCTATGGATTTCCGTCAATCATCGGCGCGAAAATCGGCTGTCCGGATACACCGGTTGTGGGCTTTGCAGGCGATGGTGCATTTGGAATTTCCATGAACGAAATGAGCTCTATCGGCCGCGAAGAATGGCCAGCCATTACAATGGTTATTTTTCGGAATTACCAATGGGGCGCTGAAAAGCGGAATTCCATTCTTTGGTATTCCGATAATTTTGTCGGTACAGAGCTGGATCCACATTTAAGCTATGCCAAAGTTGCAGAAGGTTGTGGCCTCAAAGGGGTAACAGTTCATACACAGGATGAGCTAACCTCCACGCTGCAAGCTGCTTGCAAGGCTCAAGATGACGGTGTCACTACATTTATTGAAGTCATCCTCAATCAGGAACTCGGCGAACCGTTCCGCCGCGACGCAATGAAGGCCCCCGTATCTGTGGCGGGTGTTGATGCCAAGGACATGCGTCCACAAAAAGGCGCGTAACCAACCGGGATAAAGGGGCAGCAAAGACTGCCCCTTTATTTTGTATCTATCGTTTGCCAGTCCATTGGCAACG
Source organism: Sneathiella sp. (assembly GCF_036960985.1). Taxonomy (NCBI): domain Bacteria; kingdom Pseudomonadati; phylum Pseudomonadota; class Alphaproteobacteria; order Sneathiellales; family Sneathiellaceae; genus Sneathiella; species Sneathiella sp. The sequence goes on from NZ_JBALWD010000023.1 coordinate 8,113, forward strand.
GGTCTAAGGTTCGGTGGCAGAAAGGGGGGCATCTTCAACCGTGAAACAATTTGACGATTTGATTGCCCGTGCAAAATCGGCACCGAAGCATATTGTTCTGGCGGAAGGCCAAGATCCGCGTGTTGTCGACGGCGCTGTCCGGGCGCTGCAGGAAAAAATCGCCACTATCACATTGCTCGGCCCAATCGAAGAAGTGCGCACGCTCGCACGTGCGGCCGGGGATGCAGAAGACCAAATTCTCATAATTGACCCTGCGCAGGCTGCAAAACACGAGTCCTATGCCACAGAATTTTATGAATTACGTAAACACAAAGCACTTAATTTGGACGCCGCCCGAAAAGCGGTAAAAAACCCCCTGAACTATGCTAACCTAATGGTTCGGACTGGCGATGCAGATGGGTCGGTGGCGGGGGCCCGCAACACGACTGGAAATGTTGTCCGCTCCGCCTTACAGGTAATTGGTGTTGATAAGCGTTATTCGATGGTATCAAGTTTTTTTCTTATGATGATGTACGAAGATTTTCATTCCGTAAAAGGTGGCGTCGTTTTCACAGATTGCGGCCTCGTTGTCTCTCCTGACGCAGACGAATTGGCGCAAATTGCCTCTGCAGCCGCCGACAGCACTCGATTACTTCTTAATGTCCCTCCAAAAATAGCGATGCTTTCCTTCTCGACCCGAGGAAGCGCAAAGCACCCAGATGTGACAAAAGTCGAGAATGCCGCCACCCGTTTACAGGAGCTTCGCCCCGATTTGGCTATAGAAACTGCCATTCAGTTCGACGCCGCATTTGTCCCCGAGATCGCAGATCTAAAGGCGCCGGGTTCAGATGTCGCGGGACAGGCAAATATATTTGTCTTTCCCGACCTAAATTCAGGGAATATCGGCTATAAGATTGCAGAGAGAATAGGCCGTGCGAAGGCAATCGGTCCGATTTTGCAAGGTCTCGCCAAACCGGCAAATGATTTGTCGCGCGGCTGTGACGCGGAAGCTGTTTACGGCATGATAGTTGTAACAGTTGTGCAGGCTCAAAATGCGGCATGAATACTATATGCCCTCAATAAAAAGGATTGCTCGATGAGCACAGGAACGTCTCAACCGACAGTCGATACATCGCCTAAAGTATCGGATGAAATTCGCAAGACCACTTGCTATATGTGCGCCTGTCGCTGTGGGATAAATGTCCATCTTCGTGATGGGAAGGTCCGCTATATTGAGGGAAATCGCGATCATCCGGTAAACAAGGGTGTGCTTTGTGCAAAAGGTTCCGCGGGAATCATGCAGCATTATGCGCCGTCTCGCCTCAAAGCGCCTTTGTTGCGTGTCGGCGAGCGAGGCGAGGGAAAGTTTAAAGAGATTTCCTGGGAAGAAGCCCTTGAAAAAGCAGTGTCATGGTTGGCGCCGATACGGGCAGATGATCCAAAAAAACTCGCCTTTTTTACAGGTCGTGACCAAAGTCAGTCATTGACCAGCTGGTGGGCTCAGCAATTTGGGACGCCGAACTATGCAGCGCATGGCGGATTTTGTTCGGTTAATATGGCGGCGGCTGGAATTTATACAATGGGCGGCGCTTTTTGGGAATTTGGCCAGCCGGACTGGGAACGAACCAAGATGTTCATGATTTTCGGTGTTGCGGAAGATCATGATTCCAACCCCATCAAGCTGGGACTGGCGAAACTGAAGGAACGCGGCGCTAAAATTGTCGGCGTCAACCCGGTTCGCACGGGATATAATGCCATTGCTGACGAGTGGGTTCCCGTTACGCCGGGAACAGACGGGCTGTTTATCCTGTCGATAATCCATGAGCTGTTGAAAGCAGGTCATGTGGATTTGGACTACCTGTTGCGGTACACAAATGCCGGATGGCTGGTCATTGACGATGAAGGGGCGGCGGATCACGGCCTGTTTGCACGCGATGCGGATGGAAAGCCATTGTCGTTAGATCGCAAGACCAAAAAAATTGGTCCGGCCGAGATGATCCGGCGCGATGCGGCATTGCAAGGGGACGTTACGCTTGATGATGGCCGAAAAGCGCGGCCGGTTTTTGCACTTTTGGCGACAAAATATGCCGATGCGGCCTACGCGCCGATGGCTACCGCAGCCGAAACTGGAATTCCTGCAGAACAAACAGAGCGGTTGGCCGCAGAACTTGCTCGCGTTGCCTTCGAAGAAGAAATTACCATTGATCAGCCTTGGACGGACATGACGGGCGAGCGCCACGAAAAAATGATTGGCCGGCCGGTAAGTTTCCACGCCATGCGCGGTATATCTGCACATTCAAATGGCTTCCAGACATGCCGCGCGCTACATCTGCTGCAAATCCTTCTTGGATCAATTGAATGTCCTGGCGGATTCAGGTTTAAGCCGCCTTATCCGAAACCGATGGAAGCACATCCGGTGCCAAATGCTGAATGTGAACCCAATCAACCGCTTGCCGGTCCCCATCTGGGCTATCCGCGCGGGCCGGAAGATCTTCTGATAGACGAAGACGGCTCACCACAACGGATCGATAAAGCATTTTCATGGGAAAACCCCATGTCGGTGCATGGCTTGATGCATACGGTGATCGCCAACGCGTATCATGGTGATCCATACCCAATCGAAGTGTTGTTTATGTATATGGCGAATATGGCTTGGAATTCGTCCATGAACACCAAGGGCATGATGGATATGTTGTCCGAAAAGAAGGAAGATGGATCTTATGTTATTCCCAAGATCATTTATTCCGATGCCTATTCTTCGGAAATGGTCGCCTTTGCCGATTTGATCCTACCGGACACGACTTACTTGGAACGGCATGATTGCATCTCCATGCTGGATCGCCCCATCAGCGAGCCGACAGCTGCGGCAGACTCTATTCGCTGGCCGGTCATTGAACCGGATCGCGACGTACGAGGATTTCAAAGTGTTATTCTGGATATAGGCGCGCGTTTGGGTCTTGAAGGCATGATAAATAAAGACGGCAGTGCAAAATATACGGACTACGCTGATTATATCGTAAATCATCAGCGCAAACCCGGCATTGGCCCATTGGCAGGCTTTCGGGGCGCAGATAAAAAGGAACGCGGGCGCGGGGCCGTCAACCCCGAACAGCTTGACGATTACATTGAAAATGGCGGTTTTTTTCTCGAGCATATCCCTGACGAAGCACAGTTCTTTAAACATGCGAATGCGGGATATCAGGACTGGGCCGTGTCTATGGGGTTTTATGACACGCCGCAACCGGTGACGTTTCAGCTATATCTAGAGACTTTGTCCAAGTTTCAACGCGCCGCGGAAGGTCATGGCGATCGCCAGCCGCCGGACTATTTAAAGCAGCAAATCTCGGAGGCTTTTGATCCGTTGCCAATTTGGTATGCACCTGGCGAGGGGAGCCAACTAGAGCAATCTGGAGAGTTGGCCGATTTTCCGCTGCACGCGATAACACAGCGCCCGGCCGCAATGTATCATTCTTGGGGATCACAGAACGCCTGGCTTCGTCAGATCCATGGGCGCAATCCACTATACGTTCCCGGAAACGTCTGCGATGACGCCGGGCTCAAAGACGGTGACTGGGCATGGGTTATTTCTCACCACGCTCGGATAAAAGTCCCTGTCCAAAGAATGAATGCGGTGAATTCGAAAACACTCTGGACGTGGAATGCCATTGGCAAACGAAAAGGGGCTTGGGCTCTCAAGCCGGACGCACCGGAGGCGACGAAGGGTTTTTTATTAAACCATTTAATCAGCGATTTGTTGCCACCGAGAGGAGACGGCATGCGCTGGTCAAATTCTGATCCGATTACAGGGCAAGGTGCCTGGTACGATTTGCGTGTCCGGATCGAGAAGGCCGATGACGACGGGACGACACAATCTGAACCGACCATAGAACCGCAGGAATCCCCAGTCGGTGTCGGGCCGGATAGTATTGCTTATGGCAAGGAATGGACAAAATGACCAGTTTACCCCAACACACAGAGCGTAAACTGGGTCTGGTGATTGATCTCGATACTTGCGTTGGATGTCAGGCCTGCGTTGTAAATTGTAAGGAATGGAATACCGGTGGCTACGGAGATCCGCTGTCTGATCAAGATCCCTATGGTGCGTCGCCAACGGGGAGTTGGCTCAATCGGGTCCATTCTTATGAAGTGACCCCGCCTGATGCACCGGCGCAAATCGTTCATTTTCCGCGGTCATGTTTGCATTGTGAAGACGCGCCCTGTGTCACGGTTTGCCCGACTGGCGCCAGTTACAAACGTCAGGAAGACGGGATCGTTCTGGTCAATGAAGATTGGTGTATTGGCTGCGGCCTCTGTGCCTGGAGTTGCCCATATGGCGCGCGTGAAATGGACGCGGATGCCGGTGTGATGAAGAAATGCACGTTGTGCGTTGACCGAATATATAATGAAAACCTGCCTGAAATCGACAGAGAACCTGCGTGTGTTCGCAGTTGCCCCTCAAAAGCCCGACATTTTGGCGATTTCAGCGATCCGGAATCGGAGGTCAGTTTGCTGGTTCTGGCACGCGGCGGTATGGATTTGATGCCCGAACAAGGCACCAAACCCGTGAATAAATATCTTCCGCCGAGGCCGAAACAGAAACCGGATGTTTCCTGTTCGACAAGAGAAGCCCCGAAAGCTGATGGCATACTTGGCTGGCTTGATGCCGCCCTCGAAAAACTAGGATAACGTTATGCATCCTGCAGCATCCGTCATTTTTTTCACAACAGCGTCTGGTGCCGGCTACGGCATTCTTGTTCTGTTGGGTATTTTAGTTCCGCTTGGTTATTTGCCGACGGAGCCTTGGTTTGGCGCTGTTACGCTCCTGCTGGCTCTCGGCTTGGTCAGTGCTGGACTGTTGTCATCGACCTTTCATCTTCATCATCCAGAAAGGGCATGGCGCGCCCTCTCTCAATGGCGAAGCTCATGGCTGTCCCGCGAAGGTGTCGCAGCTATCGTTACGTATGGGCCGGCCCTTCTGTTTGCCTTTGGCTGGATTGTTTACGGGAATTCAATTGGCGGATGGGCTCTTTGGGGCGCGGTTGCGGCTATTATGGCGCTCGTCACCATTTACTCGACCGCGATGATTTATGCCTCCTTGCGGACAATTCGTCAGTGGCATCACCGTCTTGTGCCTTTGGTTTATTTGACGCTTGGACTGGCAAGTGGCGCAATTTGGCTCACCGCCATTTCGTCCAGTTTTGGCATAACAAATGATCTTGTCGTCGCCGTCGCGTTAATCTTTATTTTAGCCGGTGCGGTGATTAAGTTCATCTATTGGTCCTCTATCGATCAATCCGTATCGCAAAGTGATGCGGGTACGGCAACAGGGCTTGGCCATATTGGGACTGTCAAACAGTTCGAAGCGCCGCATACCGAAGATAATTGGGTTATGAAGGAGATGGGCTTTCAAATTGCCAGAAAGCACGCTTTGAAACTTCGAAAGATCGTCGGGTTACTGGCTTTCTTCATACCGTTTATCTGTTTGCTGGGGGCTTTGATGGATGTTGCACCTGTGTTGGCAATGTCCTGGATAGCGGCCCTTTCGGCATCGATTGGTATTGTTGTCGAAAGATGGTTGTTTTTCGCCGAGGCGCAACATGTGGTCGGATTATTCTACGGACATGATCATTCGTAACACTGCGCCCCTAAATTTCCTCTATCATCCATAATATCCGGCTAATGTTGCCTTTTGTTTCACCAGTGCCGCCACGGCATCGATCGTTGGTGTTGCATGCCCGGTGATTATGCCAAGCTCCTGAACAGATGTAACGAGCGCGTCGATTTCCATGGGTCGGCCAGATTCCAGATCCACAAGCATTGACGTTTTATGGGCTCCGACGCCAGCGGCCCCTTCAATACGTTTATCGACGTTGATCGGGAAATTAACATCTAGCGCTTCGCCAATTTCCTGAGCTTCGAGCATCATGCTTCGCACTAATGAACGCGTTCCATTGTCACCGCATATGACATCCAAAGTGGCGCCCGTAATAGCCGAAATCGGGTTAAAGCTGAGATTGCCCCAAAGTTTGACCCAGATATCATTGCGGATCCCTTTGCGCACTGGCGCTTTCAGTCCGGCAGAAATTAAAAGTTCAGAGATTTTTTTAACGCGATCAGTCCGTTCACCTGACGGTTCTCCAACTGGAAATCTATCGCCAGCCCGATGCAAAATAACACCGGGCCTGATGACTTCTGCCGCAGGATAAACAACGCAACCAATTGCGCGTTGCGGGCCTATGGCGTTCCAGATGCTACCGTCTGGATCCGTTGCCTTTACTTGCTTGTCTGCATGTTCCCCGGAAACACCATAAAAATACCACCAGGGCAATCCGTTCTGCGCTGTCACAATTGCAGTATCAGGCCCTAATAAGGGTTGCATGGATTGAACGACGGCCGGAACCGAATGGGCTTTCAAGGCAATAATGACATAATCCTGAACACCCAGGTCGGCAGGATTGTCCGTTGCGAAGACATTTTTCTGCACGAAAACCCCACTATCGGTTTCGATAGTAAGACCGTCTTTCTTAATGGCTTCCAAATGGGGTCCACGAGCGATTAATGAAATCTCGGCGTCGCCCTGGCGCGCCAGCATTCCACCAACAAGGCCACCGATTGCACCAGCACCAAAAATACATATTTTCATTAAATCATTCCCAGTTTTTCGGCCATGCCGATACGTTGCAATTTACCCGTCGCACCTTTGGGGATTTCGTCCAGCATTTTGATTTTCCGTGGAACCTTAAAGGCGGCGAGACTTTTTGCGGCGAAGTCTCTCAATTCTGCTTCAGTTGCGTTCTGGTCATCGCGAAGAACAACAGCTGCGCCGACTTCTTCACCAAGTTTATCATGTGGTATGGCAAACGTGACCACTTGCTCAACGGCTGGATGGTTCATCAATATTTCATCCACTTCTCGGGGTGAAATCTTTTCTCCCCCCCGATTGATGATTTCCTTCAGGCGCCCGGTTATGGAGATATACCCGTCGTCCGTAATGATCCCCTGATCCCCGGTCCGGAACCAGCCATTTGTGTAGGCTTCGGCATTTGCTTTCGGATTGTTTTCATACCCCTTGGTGACATTGTCACCGCGAATAACAATTTCACCAGTTTCACCAGTGTTGAGGAGGGCGCCGTCCTCGGACATGATGGCAACTTCAGGGCCGGAGGCGATGCCAACGCTTCCCGGCATCCTTTTCGCCGGTGGCAGCGGATTAGCAGCCATTTGATGGGCAGCCTCTGTCATGCCATAGGCTTCTACCACAGGGCAGCCCCACATTTCTTCGAGGGATTTCATGACCTGAGGTGGAAGCGACGCGGAAGAAGATCTTGTAAACCGAAGTTTTGCATTTTTAACAGACTCTGCATTGCGCGGTCCGCGCGCAATGATCGCCTGATGCATTGTTGGTACGGCCGTATACCAGCTTGGGTTGGTTGCATCCAGCCACGCGAAGAATTTCAGAGCGTTGAAACCCGGTGTGCAACTAACGTTCGATCCGGCATGGAGCGATGACAGAACGGCCGCTATCAGACCGTGAATATGAAACAGTGGCATGACATTTAGACACTTATCTGTATCCTTTAATGCCAGTGATCGTCCGATGTTACTGGCGGAAGCACAGACATTGATATGGCTGAGAGGCACTATTTTTGGTCTGGAGGTCGTGCCGGATGTGTGAAGGATCAAGGCAATGTCGTCTGGTTCGGCTAATCCTGGTTTCGCTGTATTGCCAGACTTTGAGCCTTTGAGCTCAAACTCACCCGCGGCAGCGTCAGTTGGAACGTGAAGTTCGAGGATTGCGACACCGATTTTCTTTGCAACGGCGACAGCAGTACTGTCGCTGCCTTCCAGGACAACAAGTGCCTTGGCGGATAAATCCTTCAAATAGAATTCGAACTCGTCGGCTTTATAATCCGGATTCAACGGCGCGGTTGTCGCTCCGCAGCCAATGGTGATAAATGCGCTAGCCATTTCCGGCCCGTTTGGCAAAACAATTGCCACTCTATCTTGCCGGCCTACGCCCAACTCGTTTAGTCGTGTGACTGTGTCGCGGGCCAGCTTTTGAAGACGGCCATATGTTAAGTCCGTTCGATTAGGTGCACTGATCGCAGGCGCCTCAAATTTGCCCTGGTTTAGCAATTCGGTGAGTGATTTGACTGCGGACATAGAGTTCATTTCTCCTCGTAATAGGGCGTCTCATACATAGTAAGTTTGCCCATGCAGACAACTTCTTAACATGGCGACACGGCAAAAAGTGAAGATCGTTTGTACAAGATTTTGTTAGTGTTGATTTTGGATAGTACGCGACGACTTTCTGGTTTTGCAAGCATTGCGTTCGCTTCGTATTTTTAGACTTGAAATTTTACATTTCCGCTAAATATTATAATGTAGTCTCCAGCCTGTCGGCGATGTGGACGCAAGCTGCAAATAGCAGTAATATCGGGGCAGGCGTCTTTTCGACGACTAAAAACAATATTCCTTTGTCTGGACATGTCCGGACAGCTTTAAATAATACAAGGTCAGAAGAATGCTTGAAAAACGCGACTTTTATATCAATGGACAGTGGGTATCGCCAGCCAAGGCGAACGACTTTAATGTTATTAACCCCTCCAATGAAGAACCATGTGCCATAATCTCCTTAGGTGATCAGGCAGACACAGATGCAGCTGCTGCTGCAGCGAAGGCAGCTTTCGTAACATGGTCCGTTACACCCAAAGAAGAGCGTATTGCTCTGGTCGAGCGAATTCTTGAAGAATATATCGCTCGTTCTGCGGATATGGCTGCAGCCATTAGCATGGAAATGGGGGCGCCCATTGATATGTCCTCCACACAACAAGTGGGTGCCGGAGGCGCTCATATTAAAAACTTCCTGCGCACAGCTAAAGGTTTCGAGTTTGAACGCAAACTTGGGGATCACGCGCCGAATGATCGGATAATCTATGAGGCGGCTGGCGTTTGTGGTTTGATCACGCCTTGGAATTGGCCCATGAACCAGGTGACTTTGAAGGTCATTCCCGCTTTGCTCGCCGGATGCACGATGATATTGAAACCATCAGAAATCTCACCACTTTCCGCCATCGTTTTTGCGGAAATTATTGATAAAGCAGGTGCTCCTGCCGGTGTTTTCAACCTAGTCAATGGCGACGGTGTTGGGGTTGGCTCACAGCTTTCTTCACATCCAGATGTGGATATGATTTCCTTCACCGGCTCGACCCGCGCCGGTATCGCGATTTCGAAAAATGCAGCAGAAACTCTCAAACGTGTTCATTTGGAGTTGGGTGGTAAAGGCGCGAATATTATTTTCGCCGATGCGGACGACAAAGCTGCAAAACGGGGCGCCATGCATTGCTTCAATAACACGGGTCAATCTTGTAACGCGCCAACACGTATGCTGGTACAGCGGGAAATTTATGATGATGCTGTAAAGGCTGCTGCCGCTGCCGCGGATAGTGTCGCTGTTGATGTGGCGTCAAAAGAAGGACGGCATATTGGTCCGGTTGTTTCTGAATTACAGTATAACAAGATTCAGGGACTCATTGAAAAAGGGATCGAAGAAGGGGCTAATCTTGTTGCCGGCGGGCCGGGACGTCCTGAAGGCTTCAATCGTGGTTACTTCGTTCGCCCAACAGTTTTTGCGGACGTGTCAAACAACATGACCATTGCTCGCGAAGAAATTTTTGGTCCTGTCCTTTCCATTATCCCATTTGATACGGAAGAAGAGGCTGTTCAGATTGCCAATGATACACCCTATGGCCTCACAAATTATGTGCAAAGCCAGGACGGTGAAAAACGTAGCCGTGTCGCAAATCGTCTTCGCTCTGGCATGGTCGAAATGAACGGTCAGTCTCGCGGTGCAGGCAGCCCGTTCGGCGGTATGAAAGCGTCCGGCAATGGCCGTGAAGGTGGTGTTTGGGGACTGGAAGATTTTCTGGAAGTCAAATCCGTCAGTGGTTGGGCAGAGTAACTAGTCGCCTTTTCGAAATGACAGGCATTTAATGCCTTCGTGCTAGACTGATCTAGATAAAAAACAAATGTTGAGCTCTGGGAGATTGTCTGGAGCTCAACAATTTCTAGGCATTAGGCCGCGAGATCAGCTATGGCCACAACATAGATTACTGTGACATCATCCATTCATCTGCACATTTCTGAGCCGCAATGGCCTGTTCTTTGGACAATGTCTGTTCCAGTATCGTTTGCTGCTTTTTCGCTTCTTCATGTCCCGACATCGCAGCGATTTTCCACCACATGAGGGCAAGTTCGTCATCCTCATGCACACCGAATCCGCTGGTATAATGGAACCCCAAAGCGAACTGTGCATCTGAGTTTCCAAGTTCTGCGGAAATCTGGAACCAATGCATTGCAGATTTATAGTCCTGCGTAACACCGAGACCAAGCCGATACATCATGCCTAAATTATATTGAGCCCGGTCCTTTCCCTGTTCGGCAGCAAGAGAATACCATTTTACGGCTTCTTTGTGATCTTGCGAGACGCCAAGGCCATTGTCATACATGAAACCAAGATTTGTTTGTGCGTCAGCGTCACCATGTTCAGCAGCGACAGCATACCAACCGGCTGCGGCCTCATAATTTTGATCAACGCCACGTCCCTTTTCATACAGAACAGCCAGATTATAGCAGGCGTGGTCATTATGTTGCTCCGCCGATTTTGAATACCATTGTACAGCGGTTTCTAGGCATTTTTGCACACCCTGACCCCGAGCATACATTAAGCCAAGATTAAACTGCGCGTCAGCATTCCCTTGTTCCGCTGAACACGTAAACCATTTCGCAGCAATTTTATCGTCTTGGTGTATCTCCCCGCCAAGAAGATATTTCAGGCCCATTTCAAACTGCGCGTCCGCGTTTCCCTGTTTTGCCGCCAAAAAAGGCACCGGCTTCCCCTTTTTATGCTGCCAGTATTGCTACTGACATTCCCTGCACATGCTTTTTTACATATTACGTCAACTTCAATCGTTAGTCCCAATTTTTTCAAATTTACGAAATCGGATTAAAGATTATCTTCAAGAATGTAATATTACGAGATGTAACAGCGGTCACAGATCACGTGAATGAGAGGATCAGCGGGCATATGCAAATTGATTTGCCGAGCAACTTTATCTAGTCTTCTTTCGTTAATAATACTGCAATGCAATATAAAATATGTTGCGGCGCAATAAAATAAATGGAGTGAAACGAGGGTTTGGCTATGGGTGGAATAATCTGGTTGGCATCTTATCCTAAATCAGGAAATACTTGGCTTCGCCTCTTTTTGCATAATCTTCTTCTCAATAATGATAAGCCGGCAAATATCAACAATCTTAGTAATCTTACAATTGGTGGCAATAACGAATTTTGGCTCGAAAAAGTTACGGGGAAGCCCTTTGATAGTTTTACGGAGAAAGAGGCTATCACTCTTATCCCTAGAATACATAAAGCCCTAACGCGGATACGGTCAGATTCTGTTTTTGTTAAAACACATAACAGCATGAGCAAAGTACATGGAATTCCGTTAATCACGCCGGAATATACTGCTGGGGCAATTTACGTTCTTCGAAACCCTCTTGATACAGTTATTTCGCTGGCCGATCATTTTGGAATTTCCGTTAATGATAGCATAGATATGTTGAACGATACGCAAACCACAATATCTTCGGATAATATTCAAACGGGTGAACATCTTGGTTCTTGGTCAAGCCATGTCTTGTCATGGAAAGCAGTTAATAAGTCAGCACTTCATATATTGCGATACGAAGATATGTTGTATAAACCCGAAAAAGCGTTTGGGGGCCTCGCCAAATTTCTAGGGCTGTCGCCACCTACAACACGGCTTAAAAAGGCAATAAATTTTTCGTCTTTTGATACCTCGCGTAAACAAGAACAGGAAAAGGGTTTTATTGAGCAATCGGACAAATCGGATCGGTTTTTTCGGGTTGGCAAAGCTGGCCAATGGAGAAAATTACTGAGCGAAGACCAAATTGGCCGCGTAATAGATGCCAATTTCGAAGTTATGGCGGAACACGGTTATCTCCATAATTCGATGAACCGGGTAAATCCCGTTAATTATATCCCAAGTTCGTAGAAAGCCGACCAGAAGCTATTTTACCGAAAATGCAATATCAACAACTTTCAAAGAGCTAAAGTGCTTATCCGAATGCGCAAATTGGATTGAAGCTAACGGTCCTCTTCCGTATGGATACCTTTAGGAAGAAATAGCGACTTTTCGCACATAATATTAAGTAATTATCAGACGTCGATCGTTGGTATTTTTCTTGAGGCGTCGGAAAAAGGATTATCGGTTTGAGACGGCCGCCGGAAAGGTTTACAACAGTTTTACTAATCAAGAAGATATAGCTCTGACAAAAAATAGATCATGCCTTTTCGGCAACGAGTGCAAATACCGCTTTTGTTGAGATCCGGAGCTTTCTAGGCAAACCGTTTGAGACACCACTAATTGCCGAAGAAGATACTTCCGGAGTGATTTAATTTCTTCGAAAACATCTGGGCACTGCCATATCTTTAATTGGCAATTTTGGCAAATTGTTAGAGAAAGAGAGAAACTATAGCCAAAAGTGTATACAAAAAAATTTGTACATCCATAAATTATGTGCCAATCTAGGTCGTAGCTTTATGAATTCATCCCTACTTGAAGGTATCTGGTAGGCTTTGACGTATAATAGTTAGTGCTTTTCTGGAAACTCAAAATCGGATGTTTGTTTATGGGTGGAATTATCTGGTTAGCTTCTTTTCCAAAATCGGGGAATACGTGGCTTCGGACATTTTTACATAATCTGTTTCTTAACGAGGATCAGCCCGTTAGTCTCAATAAGTTGAATACCTTTACGATCGGCGATAACAATAAAATCTAGTACGAGAAAGTTTCCGGAAAGCCTTTTGAAAACCTTTCGGAATCGGAGATCTCGACGCTCGTTCCACAAGTTCATCTTGCTTAATCGAGGACGCGGCCCGATTCAGTATTCGTAAAAACCCACAATAATATGGGCATACGTCACGGCATTCCCTTGATCACAGGAAAATATACGGCTGGTGCAATTTATGTATTGCGCAATCCGCTCGATACTGTGATTTCCGTCGCGGATCATTACGCTCTCCAGTTGGATGAGGCGATAGAAATGTTGAATGACCGACGTGCATCTATTGCCGCCATGGATATCCGGACGGGAGATTATCTGGGTTCGTGGTTCAGTCACGTGACTTCCTGGAAAAAAAATCGAATAAACTGCTCGTCATCTAATGCGTTATGAAAACATGCTGAATAAACCTGAGAAGACTTTTGGTGCTGTCGCAAAATTTCTTGGATTGAACCCCTCAAAGTCTCGGCTCAAAAAGGCGATAAAGTTCTCCTCATTCGATGTTTCACGTAAACAGGAAGCAGAAAAGGGGGTTTATTGAACAATCAGATAAAGCTGAACGATTTTTTCGCGTCGGGAAAGCTGGACAGTGGAAAAGAATACTATCTCAAGCACAGATTGATTGCATCATCGAGAGGCATTCCAACGCAATGGAAGAGCACGGCTATCTCCGTAAATCGAGATCTCGAGAAAGTCGGGCTGGTTGATCTTAAAGAAAACTGTTACTTGAATATTGTTGAATTACGTGATCCGAAAAACACCATTTTGAAATTTTTCTAAATTTTTTTTCCTTTAGCCGAGCTTATTGAAAGGCCTTCTCTGAGATAAAAACTTGACCACATGGTCAGTTTTTGCCTAACATCTATCCAGTTGCCTAAGCCTTGGGCAAACTGCGAGGGGGATTGGCGCAGGAGCAACAAAAAATAATCAATAAAACGACGACTTTTTGTGCATAATATCGTTTGGCTTTCAGCTGGCGAACGTTGGCATAATTCTTGAGGCGTCGACAAAGAGAAGCTGTAATTATTTTGCGAGAACGGGGAGAAATAAAATGCAAATAAGGAAGATATTGTCAATTATTGTCGTGGCGTTCACGATGGTGACAATGGCGTTTGCCGCGCAGGCAGAAAAAATTAAAGTTGCTGGTATTTATACGGTACCAGTCCAGCAGAAATGGGCCGGAACCCTACACCGCGCACTTGTTGAAGCTGAGAAAGCAGGTCAAATTGATTATGTTTTTTCCGAAAAGACAGCGAATACAGACTATGTGCGGGTGATGCGGGAATATGCCGAAGGCGGCGCACAGCTCATTGTCGGTGAAGCGTTTGGTATTAGTCGGGAAGCGCGAAAAGTTGCTGACGATTATCCTCAAGTCGCCTTTTTGATGGGAGATCCTGGAGAAGAGTATGGCGATAATTTCTCCGTTTTTGATAACTATATTCATGAGCCTTGTTACTTGATGGGTGTTATCGCCGGCTCAATGACAAAAACCAATAAAATTGGCATGATTGGGGGATATCCAATTGGTGAGGTAAACCGCCTTTTTAATGCTTTTATGGCAGGTGCCCGCTCAGTTAATCCGGACGTGGAATTCAAAGTCTCATTCATTGGTTCGTGGTACGATCCTCCCAAGGCCAAAGAATTTGCTTTTGCTCAGATGGAGTCTGGCGTTGATGTTTTATATGCAGAACGTGCAGGTGTTGTTGATGCGGCGCGGGAAAAAGGAATTATCGCGTTTGGCAATGTAAATGACATGAACAAAGAGGAAAATGGCACGGATGTTGTTGTCGCTTCAGCATTGTGGCACATGGAAGCTGCTATTGATAACGCCATTGCAGACGTCAAGGCCGGAAAATTCGAGGCTGAAAACTATAAAGATTGGACAATGATGCAAAAAGGTGGCGCCTCTTTGTCTTCTTTCTACGAGTTTGACGCAAAAGTTCCGGCTGCAGCAAAATCCAAAGTCGAAGAATTAACGGCTCAAATCATGGATGGAAGTTTCGTGGTTGAAATTGTGGACGAGCAACCGAAATCCACTTACTAAAACATGAAGCAAGGCGCGGATTATTCTCCGCGCCTTGCCTATTGAAATCTGCTGCGGGGGCCAAGTGGAACAATCTGAAATCGTCTTAAAAGTCGATCAAATCACCAAACGTTTTGGCAATTTGGCAGCGAATGATGGTATTACTTTTGAGCTAGAACGAGGCAAGGTCTTGTCTTTGCTCGGCGAAAATGGCGCCGGCAAAACGACATTAATGAATATTATCTTCGGCCATTATACCGCCGACGAAGGACGAATTGAAGCTTTCGGCAAAGAGTTGAATGCCAGAAGCCCGGCGGAAGCCATCGGATTAGGCATCGGAATGGTGCATCAGCATTTCACGTTGGCCGAAAATCTAACCGTGTTAGACAATATAATTCTGGGGACGGAAAAATTATGGCATTTGACGCAGTCGAAAACTAATGCGCGAAAGCATCTGGCAAGACTCTCATCGGAATTTGGACTAAAAGTTGACCCGGATGCTATGGTTTCCTCGCTGTCCGTCGGCGAACGACAGCGAGTTGAAATATTAAAAGCGTTGTATCGGGATGCGCAAATATTGATATTGGACGAGCCGACTGCTGTATTAACTCCGCAAGAAACAGACCAGCTCTTTGCCACTTTGAGGGATATGGTGGCAAAGGGGCTTTCCATTATATTTATCTCCCACAAACTCAATGAAGTGCTGGCAATTGCGGATGATATCGTTGTGCTGCGACACGGAAAGTTAGTTGCTTCTTTTCCGGCTGCGACGGCTTCCCGGGAGCTGATCGCCGAAAAAATGGTTGGCCAATCCATACCTCAACCGAAACGAACTAAGTTTTCTCCCGGCGCTCCCCTCGTGGAAATGACGTCTGTACAGATTTTGAACCATGAAAAACGTGCCGTACTGGATGTCGTAAACCTCACGGTCCGGCAAAACGAAATTGTTGGTATTGCAGGCGTTTCAGGTAACGGTCAAAAGTTGCTTTCCGATGTCATCGCAGGGTTGGCTTCCCCTACTAGCGGATCGATTGTGATGAAGGGAGAACTTGTTACGCAATTTTCTCCACGCGCTATGGTTCAAAAAGGGGTCGGGCGCGTTCCAGAAGATCGGCATGAGCAAGGAGTTGTCGGAGATTTTACTGTCTCCGAAAACATGGTTCTCGAAAATTATCAAACGCCCGGTTTTTCCAAATTTGGTCTGTTGAAACTGAAGACCATTTTTAAACATGCGGAAGCCCTGATTAAAACATTTGATATTCGCGGGGCGGATCCGGACACCATCGTCCGCGGATTGTCTGGCGGTAATATGCAGAAGGTTATTTTATCGCGTGTTTTAGAAGGGCAACCGGAAATCATTGTTGCTAACCAGCCCACACGTGGGTTGGATGTGGGGGCCGCTACGTTTGTCCATGAACAGCTTTTCGATGCGAGAGAAAAAGGGGCGGGAATTATTGTCATCTCAGAAGATTTGGAAGAACTACTTGCTGTCTCGGATGTCATCGTTGTCATGTATCATGGACAGGTCAGTCAGCCAATTTCTGTTGATAATGTCGCTTTGCAGGAACTCGGGTTGTTAATGAGCGGAGAGGGATTTGTTTCTGATAGTGAGGAGTCGCGTGATGTTGCTTGAACCGCGTGTGCATACGCCACTATGGATGACAATTTCAGCACCGATAATTGCAGTCGCCGCGGTCTTGATATTGTGCGGAGGTCTAATCATTTGGGCCGGAGCACCCTTGTTTGAAGCATATATCGCGTTGTTCAAGGGTGCGTTTGGATCGAAGTTTGCTTTAAGCGAAACACTGGTTCGTGCAACACCTCTCATATTTACAGGCCTCGCAGCGGCTGTAGCATTTCGCGCGAAACTTTGGAATATTGGCGGTGAAGGCCAGCTTTATATGGGAGCCTTGGCCGCAACTTACTTTGGAACGGGTTTTATTGAGCTACCGCCATTTTTGATGATTCCTTTTCTTTTCGTTGTTGGTGTTTTAGCGGGCGGTCTCTGGCTGTTGTTACCAACTTTACTAAAAACCCAATTAAAGGTGGATGAGGTTGTGACGACGCTACTCCTCAATTTCGTAGCGTTACTCCTAGTCAATTACCTGCTGTTTGGGCCATGGAAAGATCCACTTGCAATGGGTTGGCCGCAAGGTGCCCCAATAATTGATGAAGGAATTCTGCCGAACCTTGTCGCTAAAACACGGCTACATGGCGGACTCATATTTGCGGTTGTAGCGTCGATCGGAATGTGGGCTTTTATGAAATACAGTAGCTGGGGGTTGGAAACACGCGCCGTCGGAAATAATCCGGAAGCCTCTCGCTTCGCCGGGATACCCATTAATAAAACTGTGATCCGGACGGCGCTAATTTCGGGCGGTCTGGCAGCCTGTGCGGGCGTCACTGAAGTCGCAGGAACGAAAGGGTACCTTACCTTAGATATCTCTCCTGGTTTTGGCTATACGGGTATTGCGGTCGCAATGTTAGCTGGTTTGAATCCGTTGGGTGTTATCATCGCGGCTTTGTTCATTGCAGGGATTTACAATGGTGCGGATTCCATGAGCCGAGCCATGGACGTTTCCAACTATATTGCGGATGTGATTACAGCCGCCTCACTTCTTTTGGTGCTGCTTGCTGTGATGCTCACACGCATGCGCATTCGCTGGCGTTAGGTAGGCGCGCATATGGAATTTTTTGATTTGTTCCTCACTGTTGGCTTTTGGGCTGCGACAGTGCGTATGGCTACTCCCCTCATCTTCGGCACGTTGGGAGAACTTATTTGCGAACGGGCGGGTGTTCTCAACCTTGGTATCGAGGGGATTATGACAACTGGGGCGATGGTTGCCTGGATGTGGGTTTATCAGGGGGGCGATTTGTGGAGCGCTGTTTTTGTCGCCGCTTTCTTTGGTATGTTATTTGGATATCTGCACAGTATTTTTTCGGTTTATATGGGTTTGTCGCAGCATGTCACAGGAATCGGGATTACACTACTTTCTACCAGTTTGAGTTATTATTCATTCCGGATGCTTCTACCGGATGTCACAACACCCCCCAAAATAGTCCCTTTTGATGAATATCCTATTCCCTTACTCGCCGATATTCCGGTGATTGGGGAAGCGCTGTTTACTCAATCACCGCTAACATATGTAGCGTTTATAATGGTCGGAGTTGTGGCATACGTGTTGTACAAAACGCCTGTTGGATTGGCGGTCCGCATGGTTGGCGAAAACCCTATGGCCGTCGAAGTTCAAGGCATTGATGTTTACCGTGTGCGAACCGGGGCTGTAATGGTTGGCAGTGCATTTATGGCTGTGGGTGGGGCGTTTTTGACTATATCCGTCTTCGACGCTTTCTATTTTGATATGGTCAATGGACGTGGCTGGATTTGTGTCGCGCTGGTAATTTTTGCTTCATGGCGACCCGGAAAAGCTCTTCTTGGCGCTGTGTTATTTGCTGCGTTTGATGCGCTGCAAATTCGAGTGCAGCAGGCATCAAGTTCTTTTATTCCGTATCAGTTTTATCTGATGATGCCCTATGTCTTCAGTATTATTGCGTTAATAATCATGTCGAGAAAAGCCGCCTATCCCAAAGCTTTACTGATTCCGTTTAGGCGCGGGCAACGATAGATGGTTTGTTAAAGGAGCTGATAATTGTTAGATTTTATTGTTCGAAATGCGCGTACCTTGGCAGATGAAGCTAGTCTTGTTGATATTGCCTGCAAGGGCGGATTGATCGTTGACATTAGCCCATCGATTGCGGCTGAAGCCCTGAAAGAATATGACGCAAAAGGGTATTTAGTATCTTCGCCTTTTGTCGATAGTCATTTTCATATGGACGCGACATTGTCCTACGGCCGACCGCGAGTAAATGAATCGGGTACATTGCTGGAAGGCATTGCACTGTGGAGCGAAGTGAAACCTCTTCTAGCAGCGGAAGATATAAAGTCACGTGCTCATGCCCTCTGTCGCTGGGCAATCGCCAAAGGCAACCTCGCCATTCGGTCACATGTGGATATTTGTAATCCCTCACTAATTGCTGTTGATGCTCTTTTGGAAGTAGTAGAGGAGATCAAGCCTTATCTCGATTTACAATTGGTAGCTTTTCCGCAAGACGGGTTTTATAGAGATCCACAAGCAGAATCCCTCTTGCTGAGAGCCCTTGATAAGGGCGTTCACGTAGTCGGTGGAATTCCACATTTTGAACGAACTATGGCCGATGGCAGTGCCTCTGTGACCCGGCTATGTGAAATAGCCGCCGATCGAGGGCTGCGTGTTGATATGCATTGTGATGAAACGGATGACCCCAATTCACGTCATATCGAAACATTGGCGCGCGAAACGACGAGACTAGGTCTGGCCGGACGCGTATCAGGATCACATCTGACATCCATGCATTCCATGGACAATTATTATGTATCGAAACTAATCCCGCTTATGCAAGAAGCCGAGATCCATGCTATCGCAAACCCCCTTATAAATATCACTATTCAAGGCCGCCATGATACGTATCCAAAGCGCCGGGGAATGACCCGCGTCAAGGAGCTAAATGCCGCTGGAATCAATGTTGCTTTCGGTCACGACTGTGTCATGGACCCCTGGTACTCCCTCGGAAGTCACGACATGCTGGAGGTTGCCGCAATGGGTCTTCATGTGGGTCAAATGACTGGGCAAGAAGAAATGAAAGCCATGTTTCGGGCGGTTACTGAGAACGGGGCAAAGGCTCTAGGGATAGAAAATTATGGACTAAATATTGGTTGCAACGCGGATATGGTGGTGTTGCAGGCAAACTCGGACATTGAGGCTTTAAGATTGCGACCAGCAAGGTTGGCAGTAATTCGGCGCGGCGTCGTTATTGCTGAAACGCCTGAAGTCCAATCTTCATTATGTCTTGGAGCGGAGAATTGGCAGATAGATTTCCTGAAGAGTTGAACATTCCATCTACAGAAATTACTGAATTTTCAGTGTAAAGCTTCAAGGACAATGCGGCCGATACTCTGACTTTCACGAAATGCAAAAGCAAATTAAAGGCTTTCTATCGGGCATACAACGTCGTCAAGGTTGACGAGAATGATTGTCGGGTCTCTTTCGACCCGACTATTTATCGTCCTGTAAAGTTTGGTGCCCGTTTTTCAATAAAATGAGCGACGCCTTCTTTGAAATCTTCACTCGCAAAACTTTTAAGCATTTCTTCATTTCCGACCGCGACAGCGTCATTCAAAGATTGAAATTGCGCGGTGTAAACCTGCCGCTTCATAACGGCCATGGAGCGAGGAGAGACATTATTCGCAAGATCTTTTGCATAAGCTTTTACAGCTGGCAACAAGGCGTCGGCATCATGGACCTGATTGACGAGGCCAAGCTGCAAGGCCTCTTCAGCGGTTACTTTGCGAGAAGAAAGCAAAAGATCAAGAGCGGCCGAATGGCCGATTAACCGGGGAAGCATCCAGGAAATTCCGTGCTCCGCTATTAGCCCTCGCTTCGCAAAAGCTGTCATGAAAACGGCGTCCTGACTGGCAAATCGCATGTCACAATACAGCGAAACGACCATGCCGAGGCCAGCGGCGGGACCATTGATTGCGGCAATCACCGGCTTGCTAAGAGAAGGAAAATATGAATATTGCGTTTGATAGTCCGCAGGTACAGCCACATTGTAAGCGCGTGTCCCATATGATGCGCCAGGCTCACGTTTTTCCGAACCATCTTCTATACCGCTGAGCAAGTCCATATCTGCTCCCGCGCAAAACCCTCGCCCAGCACCTGTCAAAATTATGACCCGCACCGCGTCATCTTGCTCAGATTGCTCCATGGCGTCGCGAACTTCTCGTTCCATTTGTCGCGTCCACGCATTCAATTTATCCGGTCGGTTGAGTGTCACTGTCGCGACACCCTCTTGTGTTTCAAATATTATGTGTTCGTATGCCATTTTACTTCCCTCATTTATTGTTTTTATGGGAGGTTTAACTCTAGAGGAAAACCTACAGAACGTCTTCTCTCAATTCTGGAGCCACTATGATTACAAATTCTCCGGCTCATAGAATTCTGTGTCCAGCTCCTCGACTTTTTCTGTCAGGAATTTGCGGACATCGGTGACGGCCTGATTATATTGCGAAGGCCCAATTTTCTGTAGTAAAAATTCAACAAGCGTCATTGCTCGATATTCGCTGAGTTCTTCGTCGAACTGTTCCTGATAATATCCCGAAAGCGCATTTGCGATTTCTTCTTTTCTCTTAGGAGATAATTTTATACGCATGCTTCCTCCGCCAATATGTTCTTGCTGTCAGTAATCTTCTTCTTCAACCATGATGACACATTTGCCATCAACTTTACGGTCGATGACAGCGTCCATCGCTTGCCTGAATTGCGAAAGTGGGTATCGCGCTCCTATTTCAGGAGCTATTTTACCGTCCGCATGGAGCTTTAATACCCCTGCAATCATTTCGTCTAGTGCTTTAATATGTAGTTCGCGGTTTTCTCCGGGGGACCAACCAAAGAAATGTCCAAGATTGAAACCCATGGCAGAAATATTTTTTAACAACAGCATATTGGCGGGAATTTTGGGGATTTCACCGCAGGCATAACCAATAGTTAATAAGCGTCCTTCCCAGGCCATTGCTCGAATTGATTGAAGAGTGACCTCACCGCCGATACTGTCATATACAACATCGACACCGCGTCCATCCGTGATTTCCATAACAACATCGCGAAAATTCGATTGTCTATGATCGATGATATGATCGGCTCCATGTCGTCGTGCGGCTTCGCAATGTTTTTCGCCCCCGGCGACTGCGATAACCGTTGCACCCAATGCCTTTCCAATCTCCACGGCAGCAAGCCCGACAGCACCGGCTGCGCCATGGACTAGCAGAATTTCTCCTGCCTTCAAATGGGCACGGCGGATCAGTGCACCATAAGAAGTTGTGTAAGATGTGATGAGCATCGCCCCGGATGCAAAATCCATATCTTTCGGGATCTTGTGGCATGAGTATTCTGAGGTGACGTTAAAGCCTGAAATGCCACCGCTATCGACATTACACATCACATGATCATCAATGGCGACACGGGTCACACCTCGGCCAACGGCTTCTACTATCCCTCCGACTTCCGTTCCGGGAACAAAAGGTAAAGGGGGTTTTCGTTGATATTTACCTGCGATGTTCAAGGAGGTCGCAAAACTGACACCCGCGGCCTTGTTGCGGATCAAAACCTCACCGTCACCTGGAGCTTCAGGCTTAGATATTTCCTCCAATTTGGCTTCTTCTTGATAGGGGCCATATTCTCTCACGATGATCGCGCGCATATAATGAAATCCTGATTTTTATTTTTATTTCAATCGGTAAAGATCACTATACCGTCGCCTTCAGTGAGGGCAAGGTAATGGCTCTCATCTTGTTATAAAATATACAACGATTATTCGCGTTTAGGTTTAACGTAATATAAATGAAATGAAGCCTAGAATTGAGAAAGTTTGAATTTTCAATTAGTGAGACTTTGTGCGCAACAGCAAAACAAAAGATGAAAGAAAAGCTGTTCTCCTTGCCATTGTGATGATGGTTTGTAGTTTTGTGTTTCTTTTTTCTCTTCATTTTTCTCCGGGTAAAGACAGCCGCGAAGTTGCCGTTGTTTTTAGCCCTGCGTTATCTGTCGGTGAAATTATTCAGCAATTGGCACCCTTGCAAATTCAGTTTCAACGAATTGGGGCGATTGAAAACATTGTCGTCCTTAATCTCACTCAACCAAATCAAATTGAGAAAATTTATGGTGTCGGTGCCTGGCTGGTCCTGGACGCCATATTTGCAGGCGGATGCCTGACATCGACACAAAAGAATAATAAATCAACGATTGGAAATACGTAATGAATACCCTGGATACCCTGAGATTAACGATCTCTAAGATCATCTTGTTTCTTCTTTGGATCCATGTTGCGGTGATAACTGTCAGCGCCTATTTATTGGGGGCAGATTGGATTACCCTTTTAGCTGGTAGTGCAGTATTTGCGGCGTTTCCGACGGCTGCGTGGCTTATGGCGAAAAGAGAAGCTCTGTATCGCTACCTGGCAGCGGTCTCCTATATGGTTCAGGTATCTTTGCTAGTTTACGCCTTTGCCGGGCATCCCTGGCAAATTGACGTTCATATGTATTTCTTTGCTGCGTTGGCTATCATTGCGGCGCTTTGCGATTGGAAGGCGGTGTTGATTGCAGCGGCGACAGTTGCCACCCATCATCTAATTTTGAATTTCGTCTATCCGGCAGCTGTCTTTCCAAGTGGCGCCGACTTTTGGCGGGTCGTACTTCATGCGGCCGTTGTAATTTTGGAAACCGGCACCTTGATTTGGCTTACTTATCGCTTGTCTGCAGCCTTTGCGTCTTCGGAGCTGGCTGTGGAAACAGCTGAAAAAGCAGTGCAAAATGCTGAGGAAGAAAAAGAGAAGGCTTTGGAAGCAAGTCGGGTCGCCGCTATTGCCAAAGAAGAAGCGATCGCCGCAAAGTCTGAGGCAGATAAAATGGCCGCCGAGAAATCCGAATTGGAAGTTGCGAATAAAACACAAGCCAAGCAACAGCGTGACGATATGGCGCAGGAATTTGAAGCTTCGATTGCCGGTATTGTCGATCTGGTATCTGAAAAATCCGGTGCGTTGGCTTTGCTTGCCAATCAGATGAAAGAATTGTCCCATGAAGTAGGAGATAAAACTGAAACGACAACACAGGCAACTGAGCAGATGTCAGAAAGCGTGCAATCCGTAAATTCTGCGACTGAAGAAATGGGGAATTCAATTCGCGAAATTTCTCAACAGATAGGACAATCCAGCACTGTGGCAAAAGATGCAGCGGAAAGAGCGAAATCCACAACGGCTACTATGAGTGAGCTTACTGTCGCCGCGGAGGAAATCTCGGAAGTCGTTAGTTTGATTAACGATATAGCTGAGCAGACTAACCTTCTGGCGTTGAATGCAACCATTGAGGCTGCACGCGCAGGGGAAGCAGGCAAAGGTTTTGCAGTTGTCGCGTCCGAAGTTAAAAATCTGGCCACACAGACGGCCAAAGCGACAGAGGAAATAACGAGTAAAGTTGGCAGTATCCAACAAGTCAGCAATCAAGCCGCCTCCGAGATTCAAACTATTCATGAAACGGTCAATCAAATTAGCGAAGCAACCACCTCCATCGCATCGGCAATCGAAGAGCAGACAGCGGTGACCGGAGATATTTCTGGAAGCATCAAAAAGGCATATGAAAGTACACAGCAAGTGCAAACTGACGTTTCTGATATCAAGAATGTAACTACCAGGAGCGATGGTGCGGCGGCTGATTTTGTTCGGCAATCCGACGCGTTGGCGTCAGATACGGAAAGTCTCAAATCAGAAATATCCGGCTTCGTACAGAAAATGCGTACGGGCTGAATTGCCCTAATGCAAAGTGATTAAGGTCTCACCGCATGTCAACAATATGCCTCGCATGTTGACATGCGGCTCGTTTACGATACAAGTCCAGCTTATACAGAAACAGGCTATGATTTCAGGCAGCCAAGAGCGCCTGTAGCCGTTCCATTTCCGTCGGCAACGGCCGAGGAAAAGCCAGAAAGTAAACATGATGACTAAATTTGCGGATTCCGGACTTAACCAATCCGTCCTGCGCGCTGTGCAGGAAGGCGGATACGAAGAGATGACGCCGATCCAAAGCCAGGCAATCCCGTCCATTCTGGAGGGAAAAGACCTAATCGGGCTGGCACAAACGGGCACCGGTAAGACTGCAGCTTTTTCGCTTCCAATAATTCAGAAGCTTTTGAAAGACGAAGGCAAACGTAGTCCTAGGGAAGCGCGTTCTCTCATCCTTGCTCCAACCAGGGAACTGGCTGTTCAGATCGCAGACAATATCAAAGGTTATACCAAATATCTGCATTTGCGCATGGCACTGGTCTACGGTGGCGCATCTCCCAAATCGCAAGTCAAAGCCATGCTTTCGGGTGCAGATATTCTTATTGCTACACCGGGACGGTTGCTCGATTTGATGAACCAGAAGCATATCAGCTTGCAAAGAGTTGAATTCCTGGTGCTGGATGAAGCAGACCGTATGCTTGATATGGGTTTCATTCGCGATATTCGAAAGATCATCGATCGTCTTCCAAAGGATCGCCAAACTGTTCTTTTCTCCGCCACCATGCCGAAATCTGTCGAGGGTCTTGCTACCAGTATTTTGAAAGACCCGGTGCGGATACAAGTTGCACCGACGGCAACAACAGCGGAGAAAGTTGATCAACATGTCTTGATGGTTCCCAAAGGGCGCAAACGTCAATTGTTGGCGCATTTGCTTAAAGATGAAGCCTTGAAACGTGTCTTGATTTTTACGCGAACTAAACATGGTGCAAATCGTGTCTCCAAGCAGCTTGAACAATTAGGCATTTCTTCTGGTGCAATCCACGGAAACAAGTCGCAGAATGCTCGGCAGAAGGCGCTAAATGAATTTCGCGCTGGCGATATCCGTGCGTTAGTCGCTACCGATGTCGCCGCACGGGGCATCGATGTGAATGATGTCAGTCACGTGATCAATTATGAAATTCCGAATGAGCCTGAAAGCTATGTACATCGTATCGGTCGAACGGCACGTGCAGGTGCGACGGGCGTTTCTCTTTCTTTCGTGGATCACGATGAGCGAGATTTTTTGCGCGACATAGAGAAAACAATCCGGCAGCAGGTGCCGTTAATGGAAGACCATCCTTTTCACCAGGAAGGTATGGCGCCGCTGGCTGAAAAGGAAAAAGATGATAGCGGTACTGCTGATCGGCCGGGCAATCGGAACCGACGATCGAATTCCGGTAAGCACAAACCGAACCGGCGTATCAATCAACCCAAATCCAGTAGTGCTAAGCCCGGAAGTGGGTCGCAGCGTAAAGGCCGACCTTCTAACGGACGATCTCGACCGGCAAAATCCGGTACTTAGGGTCAGTCAAACTGTATTTTACCCCGGGTCTTTTTGACATTTCCACGGCGTTGCTTTTTCTCAAGGCGTTTGAGTTTGGAGGAGTAAGTAGGTTTTGTTGGTCGTCGATATTTAGGCACAACACAGGCTTCGCGGATCATTTCCGCCAACCTATCAACGGCTGCTTTTCGATTGCGATCCTGGCTACGATGCTCGCTAGCTGTCAAAACTAGGACACCCTCCTTAGTCATTTTTTGGCCGGCGATCTTCGTCAATCGATGGACGACCGCGGCCGGTAAGTTGGGGCTTTGACGTACATCGAAACGGATTTGCACGGCGGTCTCTACTTTGTTGACATTTTGACCGCCGGGTCCGGAAGAGCGAATGAAACTCTCCTGAATTTCATCGTCGTCAAGGGAAATGCTAGCGGTAATTGATATCATATTTCAAGTCGTAGAACATTAATTCATCTCAGTTAAACGTAAAAGCCAGCCTTCGATCCGTTCACGATTGACATCAAAATCCGATCGTCCGTAATTTGAGCGGCTATAAATGGCGAGAGTGCTACCATTGACGCTTACGGGTAGAATTTGGATGGAGACATGGTCTGGCCACGCGATCCATTTTGTCCGAACAACCAGTTCAAATGATGTTTTCGATTCCGACAATATTTTGATGTCGGGTTGTTCATCAATCAAGTTTCGAAGGGCCGTATGTAGATTCTCAGGACTGAAGGGAAAATCAGGAGCGATTAGGCTGGGTTTTGATTTCAGGCAATAATCGGTTGGGCAGACCAAAAACCAGTTGGGATTATCTGCCGGAGTAAGTGTTGCGAAATCAGTTTTTTGAACTTCACCGGCCGGTAAAATGCTCTCCCATAAAGGCGTGAGCCTCAAGATGACGAGGCCGACTAAAGTAACGCATATAATTGCGATGAAAAACTTCAGCATCTTTCGAAACATAATGACTTCCTGGTTTTAGAGGCTTAATTCGAGGCTAGGATTGCGAGAGCGCCGGTTCCGCCTAAATGATGATCGACTGTGATTTTATTCTCGTCCGTCAATTCATTATAGCGTCTTTTAAGATCCTGCAAGCATTTCACCTGATAAGGGAATGCACTCTGGCTGTAAGGGTGGTCTAATAAAGTCAGGCTAAAACTATCCTTCCCTTTCGAGATGGCTTGCGCATTTGCTGCCAAAAAAGGAAGATAAACATATCCTGCAAAACTTAATAAGCCTTGTGTCGCTGCAGGTAGAGCGTCTGCCCCGTACCAATCGCCTTCGATGCCTGACGCATCATCCATTTGTCGCAACCAGCTTTCCGTCCGTTGGGCGATCGCCCTGATAATAGATAACGGAGTTGGATCTGTGGCCAATACTCTCAACTGACCGTAAAGCCCAAAATCACCGATAGAGGGACGGGTACCAAATAAGAATTCATATTGGCTAACATGGGTTTCTAGAAGCGAGAGAATACGTTGATAGCCTGTCTCGATAACGGGAGCATTTTCAGGTGTGCAGCCAACTAAGGGCATACGACTGATTTGACGTTCGGCAAAGCTCTTTGCCATCTCCTCGCGCTTCTCTCCTTTATCATCCGGAAAGCCATCATCGGCGATCCAGTGGCTCGCGTAATGAATGTCTGCATCATATGCCCAACGATAATGGAACATCATTTTTGTACACCATTCGTCCGCCATATCTTCAATCAGATGAGACAAGAAGGCATGTGCTTTGTTATCTGGGATAACGGACCGGTTATCCGGGTGACGGTCTTCCAGACGATAGACAAGAGGTGTACTGTCAATATGCAGGCTGCCGTCTTCCGGGAGTTTTAAAATGGGTACCAGGGCCGGTTTGACCGCGTCAAATTCCGCTCGATTGCGTGAATTGCGTATCACCCAATCGAAAGGCAGACGTCGATATCGCATCAACGCTCTCATCTTCAATGAGTAAGGGGAGCCGTTTGAACCAATCAATGTATATCGGCCTGACTGCTGTCCGCTCATTATTATTCTCCTTTTTGCAAGCGAAGGAGAAGTCTATTGCAATAGCAAAGGGCGGTCCAGTCAGCAATACCAATAGCTGCAATACGGACTATGGAATAGAGTAAGGGATGTGCTAGCCGCCCTTTGGTCCGGCAAAAAACCAAATAACAAGACCAAGCACCGGTAAAATAAGAACCAGCAATATCCAAAGTACTTTTGCTCCCGTAGAAGCGCTGCTTTGGAATATTTTTACGATGGCGTAGATATCCAGGGCGAGAACAATCAGCCCTAATATTCCTCCAAACTCCATACTATTCTCCTTTAGTCGTCCAACAATTTATACAATATAAACGGCCTAAACGGCATTTCGTGTAACTTTTTATTTTATGGCTTCTTTTACGTCATTCCCTGTTAACAGCCCGGAGTGAGTATCCGGTGCCGCGATGACGGACAGTGCATTTGCTGATGCGGCTTTCAGACAGGTGACAATATCTGAACCGACCGACGCGTAAGCGGAAAATGTAGTCGCAAATGAATCTCCCGCACCAGCAGTGTTGCCGACTTCCGCTTTGCCGGCAGGGTAGAATTCAATACCGTCTTTTGTCCCGGCATAAGCACCTTCTGCGCCATTTGTAATCAAAACAATTTTTGGTCCCAATTTGCAGACTTCGGCAACAAAAACTTCAAGCGATCGACCCGCCAGTCCTTTATGCAGCAGAACCGGACCTTCCACATTGTCCGGGATATTTTGAACACGATTGCCTTTGGGAAGGAGGGTTAGAGCTAGTTGTTCTGCTTCCACAGCATTAACCGAAATTAAATCCACATAGGGCAATGCTTCAACCATATCGCCTGCCCAATAAGTGAGCTGTCTAATGCCGGGATTTGTGGCGACGAAAGCACCGGATTCTTTGGCAGCCTGTACGATATGGGTAAGACAGGCAGCTGAATTACCAGATAAGCTAGCTATATATACGAGGTGACGATCAACAAAAATGTCGGGGTCTATTTCGCTTTCGACCAACGTCGTATTGGCGCCTCTGTTGGTGAAGATTGTCGGATTGCAAACATGGGACGTGACCATGATCGCCTTGCCCGTTGGCATTTTGGCATCTTGAATGATGAGGTCTGTGTTAATCCCTTCAGCACTTAGTCTTTCGACGATTTCCTTGCCTTCGAGATCCTTACCGGTCCGCACGAAGGTACTGGTAGAGAAACCAAGACGTGCCAAAGCCACACCTGCGTTAGTGCCCCCACCACCGACAGAGGACCTGATTGAACTAACGTCTATTTTTCGACCTTCTTCAAGTAAAAGGAAGGAGGAAGTCGCATTAGTCATGGTAACTCGTTCGATGTCTTCATTTGGGACGACCGCGATCACATCGATGGTCGCCGAACCAAAAGTCAGCGCATTTAATCCAGTAAAACTCATTCTTAGACTTTCTTGGGTTGGAGGTCACTCCCGACCTGTATTTGCCGGCTTTCCTTGGCGGCTGTTTCAAATAAGCTGCCCGTAGCCGTTTCTAAAAAGGCGTTAAGGGAAATCTTCTCCTGTTTGATAAATCCTTTTGCAGGTAACGAACCCGCACGAACCATTTCTATGACGCCGCAGACCGACGCCGCTGTTGTCCAGGCGATGGCAGTCCAATCCTGCCCCGACATATTTATGGGATAGTAACTGCGGACGAATTCTTTGCGCTGCAGACGACCTTGAATTTCGCCTTCCGCCGATATATGGGCATAGACAACGTCATCGTCTACTCGTGGCTTGGCATGTGTCAGGATAGTACCTGCTTGTTCACGGTTTTCGCGCATGAGTAACTCGTGGAAAAAGAAATTCATTAGCTTTACATGACCCGGATATCTCATGGTTTTATAATCTAGATTTTCCACTCTGCCGTCGTAAGTTTCACACATAGTGCCAAGTCCGCCGGAGGTGGTAAATGCTTCAAGCTTTTTGCCGTCGATGAGAATGGTTTCTACCCATTCCATGGGGGATACCCATTTTCTTTGCCCTTCCTCAATGACTTCACAGTCATTCAGATACTCATTGACCACTCCTTCCGGAGACCAGTTGAAGGCATAACCGAGCAATCCGGTCGGATTTTGGGGAAGCGCCCCGATACGCAGACGAATGGTTCGTACTGTGTCAAATTGTTCGGCAAGGTTCGCGCCGACGATCCCAACAAACCCCGGGGCCAGGCCGCACTGCGGCGCCATAACAGCGGTTGCCGTTTTGCTAAGATCAAGGACAGCTTGGGTTGTCGCGACGTCCTCGGTCAGGTCAAAATAGTGAATTCCAAATTCGTGGGCTGTCCGCGCCACATCGATATTTAGATAATATGGTAAACAAGATAGGACCGCCTCAAAAGGCCTGAGAACTTCCGCTAACAAAGAAGTGTCCACAATATCATGGGTCTGGGTTTCGAAGGGAAATTTTGTCCGTAATTTGCGGCTATCAATTCCGACAACAGAGAACCCTGCTTCGTTTAATAAAGTGGCTGCAAGGGAGCCTACGTTCCCCATGCCCAGAACAGCTATCTTTGAAAAGGACATTTTTTACTCCATAATTTTCGTTATTTCTCGGCAATGCACGCTTATTGCAGCCTTGCCCAATGAAGGGTAGCCTGTTCTTGTTATTGGGGCATCGAAAATAGAAAAGAATGTGCCCAGGTTAGGAGAGGATTATGACTCGCCATATTGATTGTCTCAGTTTCGACTATGATGCCGTCTCAAGCTGGATTGTCAATGGTCGAACAACACCAACATCAATGTCTCGAGGTGAATTTGGTGAAGTGGGTACGGAACGGGTTCTGGAGTTGCTCAAAGAGTATAATATTCCAAGCACCTGGTTCGTCCCCGGCGTCATCGTTGAAACCTATCCCCGGACTTGTGGGATGATTGCCGATGCGGCGGCCGAATTTTCCGAAATGAGCAATTAGGGGAAAAGTGATGAAATCACCTAAATCAATGGTGGGTCTTGAAAATTTAGGAAGAGTACGTCTTTCTAAATCTTTTTATATGCGTGATTTTCTGCATTCCGAAATCGGGAGTTTTTATGGGATCCCGAATATCCCTGACCATCCAGATGTTGCCATAAGGGCCGGCGAGCACCTGGCGTCTCAGCTATTGGAGCCGTTACAGGAAACATTTGGCCCCGTCCGCATTCGGGGTGCATATCGCTGCGCAAAACTGAATGCTTTTGGAAATGAGAATGGCCTGAATTGCGCCCATAACAGACGGGCGGGATCACGTCATGTCTGGGACCGTCCCGATAAAAACGGTAATATCGGCGCAATGGCCTGTATCGTCATTCCGGGGTTTGCTGATCGTTACGCCGAAGGGGCAGATTGGCGCTCTCTTGCCTGGTGGATACATGATCATCTTCCTTATGGCAGTCTTTATTTCCATCCGAAAATGTCGGCTTTTAATATTGGCTGGCACGAAAAACCGCAACGCCGAATAGATAGTTACATTGCACCGCGCGGATGTCTGACAAAGCCGGGTATGGATAACCACGAAGGACGCCATGAAGAGTGGTATCGCGATCTTTTCACACAATAATTTTATTCAAAATTTTGGTTGTGCGTCGACGTTATTCTGACATCATGTTTTACAGGGAAAAATTATAGGCGGACATAATCAAAAAGAATTATGCGTCTTTGGGAGGAATTCATGACTGCAACGCTTAATAAATTTACGGCGCCTTTTGCCAGCTTGTCCGATGTTGAAAAATTTGAAGCAACGGCCATTGAAGACTGG
This sequence comes from Sneathiella sp., assembly GCF_036960985.1. Lineage (NCBI taxonomy): Bacteria > Pseudomonadati > Pseudomonadota > Alphaproteobacteria > Sneathiellales > Sneathiellaceae > Sneathiella > Sneathiella sp. The sequence goes on from NZ_JBALWD010000023.1 coordinate 39,639, forward strand.
ATGCCTTATCAGAATATTTATGAAGCCTTTTGTGACACTGTCGCTGCGGTTTCTGATAAGCCAGCAATAATTGCGCTTCCTCCCGGGGATCCTATGGCAGATGGCGTGACAATTACGTATGGCCAACTATTGAGCAGGGTCAATCAGACCGCAAACTTGTTTTTGTCGGTAGGTCTTCAGCCAGACGAAACAGTTACTTATATGTTGCCGCTTTGTCCGCAGGCTTATTTTACGATGTTGGGCGCAGAGGCTGTGGGTATTGTCAATTCAGTAAATCCCCTGCTGGAACCTGAGCATATACTGGGAATTGCCAAGGCGGCAAATGCTACCGTATTAATTGCCACTGGCCGCGCATTGAGTCCTGAACTTTGGGAAAAAGCCGAATATGTAATTGAGCGCATGCCAAATTTGAAAGCAGTGTTTGTTCTTGGTGGTGGCGACGAATGCGATGGCGATAAGATCAAGCCCTTTGATCAGTCCATGGCCGCGCAAGAAGCGACGACGCCTGCTAGTGCGCTTGATCGCGGCCTCGACGATTTGGTCGGATATTATCATACGGGCGGAACTACGGGAGTTCCGAAACTTGCCCCCCATACCAATCGAATGCAACTTTCCCAAATTGCCTCAACGGGCTTCGGCATGACTTATTCGACAGATGATACCCTACTCGCAGGCCTGCCGATGTTTCATATTAGCGGATCGATCGTCGTTGGTTTGGTGCCGCTTTTGAATGGCGGAACGCTCATATTGTCAAGTCCCATGGGGTTTCGTGATCCGCTGGTGATTGGAAATCATTGGCGGTTAGTAGAAAAATACGGAATTACCATTTTGGGAGGCGTGCCAACAATGCTTTCCGCTTTGCTCAATATTCCGGTCGGCGAGGCGGATATTAGTTCTCTCCGCGTTGGACTTACAGGTGGATCAGCTGCGCCGGTCGAAGTGCTTAAGGCGATTTCGGATCAATCCGGCGTCAGCATGCTCGAAGGCTATGGCATGACAGAAGTGACGTCTTTTACGACCATGCAGCCGCCCCATAGCGAGCCTCGATTTGGATCGGTTGGTATGAGATTACCTTTCGTTAATATTAAAGCCGTTATGCTGGATGAAAATAACACTGTGACACGAGATGTTGGTGTCGACGAAATTGGTATCATCGTCATGAAGGGCGTTTGCGTTATGCCGGGATATGTTCAGGATGAATATAATGCGAATGCCTTTACCAATGAAGGCTGGTTGATTTCAGGAGATTTAGGTCGGATCGATGCTGAGGGTTATATTTGGCTGACGGGACGGGCGAAAGATCTTATTATTCGAAGCGGCCATAATATTGATCCGTCAATCATCGAGGAAGCTTTGCATGAACATCCCGCTGTAGAACTAGCGGCGGCCATTGGCCGGCCGGACAGTTATACGGGTGAAATGCCCATTGCCTACGTGCAGCTTAAGCCCGACATGACCGCGACAGCGGAGGAGTTGCAGGATTTCGCGCGGGAGCGTATTCCTGAACGGGCGGCGAACCCGGCTGATCTTCACATCATCGATGTTATGCCTTTGACCGGCGTTGGTAAAATATTCAAACCTGCTTTACGTCAGCAAGCCGTCGAGGCCGTCTTTAATGCGGAGATGGAGCCGTTACGATCCAAGGCGGACATTTCCGTTTCGGTATCGAACAGCAACCTTCACGGAACTTTGGCCACCATCTCCGTCAAAGGTGGCGATGAGGTGTCACTTAGGTCAGAAATCAAGGATAAACTGGGCTCTTATACGGTCAAGCATGACGTTGTCTGGAGCGCTTAGATCAAACATATCCAAGAGTAGAAGCGGCTTCAAAGAGCGCTTCTTTCTGGTCTTCGTTCAATGTTTCCTGAGGCAGTCGGACGGCTTCCCATTGCGGTGATTGTTCGCGTTGTGAAATCAAGTATTTCACGGCGGCGATAAGCGGGACGCTGGCGATTTGAGTGCGTAGCTTGACTATTGTCTCCAGCGTTTCGGTATCTGCCGCCCCTGCGCTTGCTTGCCAAAGTTTTTGGGCGAGGGGGGCGGTGACATTGACGGATGCCGAAATACATCCGGCGAACCCGTCACCTCGCGCCGCCCCTAAACAGGTTTCGCTACTGGGGAATACCTTGAAGCCTGGAACACTCTTAACGATGCCGCGGCAATAAGGTAGGTCTGCGCTTGAATCCTTTACTCCGGTCACGCGGCCGTTTAATTCTTTAGCCAGTCGGACAATTAAATCGACCGGGAAGCCGATGCCAGTCAATGCCGGAAAATTATAGAGATACAGTTGAATGGGTGATGATCCCAATCGGCGGTCCAGATCTTCAAACCAGCCGAACAAGCCATTGTTGGTAACCGGCTTGTAGTAATAAGGCGGAAGGACGAGTGCGACCGGGTATCCTAGTTCACTGGCATATTGCGTGAGTTCGGCGGTGGTTTCCAAGTCCGGAGTAGCCGTGCCGACCATAAGCTTCGCTGGATCCAGATTGTCAGCCGCTGCCTTCATGATCTGTTTGCGGGCGTCCGTATTTTGTGAATTTGCTTCGCCAGTCGTGCCTAAGACATTTAGGCCATCCGCGCCATTGGCGAGAGACCAGCGACAATGGTCGACAAATCTTTCAAGATCTGGTGTGCCATCATCTAGAAAGGGAGTTGGCACGGCGGCAATGACGCCTTCAATTGCTGGATTGCTCATTTTGTTCGATTTCCCTGACTCTGAATTACAGTATTTACGTTTCTTGGATTGAGGCGCATCATAAAGGCAAACCCGACGCGGTGCCACAATAGTTGCTTGTCGTCATCTGTTCGGAAGCTATATAATCAAGGAAAACACTCATAATCAAGGAGTTTGCCATGAGTGCGCGTAGCCCAATTTCCAGCCTACCGACCCATGAGGTCACCAATATGCCACCTGCAATTGGCGACCAGGATTTATATGCGACTGATTTGGCGTTGCAAGAAGGCATTGCCCGGAATGGTGCTGGCTGGGCTGAGCAAAAAATTTCGGAATTTGGCAAGGAAGCCGGGTTGGAGGCAACAGTCGAACTGGCAAATCAGGCCAATCAAAACCCGCCTGTTCTGCGCGCTTTTGATCGCAATGGCATGCGCATAAATCAAGTGGACTTTCACCCGGCTTATCATGACCTCATGGACCTTGCGATCCGCAATGATGTGCCAACATTTGCCTGGAATAATATCCGCGAAGGCAACCATGTGGCCCATGGCGCATTTAATTATTTGTTAAATCAAGTGGAGGGCGGGGTCCTCTGCCCAATGGCAATGACCTATTCTGTTATCCCGGCCCTGAAAGTTACGCCATCTATTGAAGCTGAATGGCTTCCGCGGGTTCTGGGTAAAGAATATGACAAAAGAGATATTCCGGTAGAGGAAAAAACCAGTGTGACCATGGGAATGTTCATGACGGAAAAGCAAGGCGGGTCCGATGTTCGGGCAAACTCTACCCAGGCCCGCCCAGAAGGCGCAACGGAAGGTGCTGGTGCAGCGTATATACTGTCAGGACATAAATTTTTCTGCTCTGCCCCGATGTCAGACGCATTTTTGACCCTGGCTTATACGGACAATGGATTAAGCTGCTTTGTTATGCCGAGGTGGCGTCCAGACGGTACCAGGAACGGGCTCTTTATCCAGCGACTGAAAGACAAAATGGGCAACAAGTCAAATGCCTCCTGTGAAATGGAACTGGTGGAAGCTCATGGCGTTATGCTCGGCGAAGAAGGTCGCGGCGTTCGCACGATTATCGAAATGGTCAATGGCAATCGGTATTACTGCGCTGTTGGATCTGCAGGATTGATGCGACAAGCGCTGGTGCAGGCATTGCATCATGCCAACCATCGGACGGCTTTTCAGAAGAAACTTATCCAACAGCCATTAATGCGGAATGTTTTATCAGACCTGGCCATCGAATCCGAAGCGGCTACAGCCATGTTTTTGCGATTGGGGTACGCCATTGGGGAAGGTGAGCAAGATGAGACAGAAGCAGCGCTTGCCCGTATTGGAACGGCGGTGGGGAAATACTGGATTTGCAAACGCGCGCCGGGATTAGTTGGTGAAGCACTGGAATGTTTGGGCGGGCCCGGTTATGTGGAGGAGAGCATTCTCCCACGCCTCTATCGTGAAGCGCCGCTCAACAGTATCTGGGAAGGTTCGGGCAATGTTATTTGTTTGGACGTCCTGCGCGCCATGCACCGTGATCCCAACGCGATGCCGGCATTTATAGGGGAAATTGAACAGGCTAAAGGCCGTAATTCCCTTCTGGATGCGTTTATTCTCGATTTGAAATCCGAATTTGAGGATTTGGAATATATGGAAATTAGGGCCCGACGCGTGACAGAAATGATGGCACTCGCCTGGCAGGCCGCCTTGCTGGTTCAGTTTAGCCCAACTGCGGTATCTGATGCCTTTTGTGAATCCCGGCTCGGAAATCACTGGTCCGGAGCCTATGGATCGTTATCAAGTAATACCGATTTCGAAACCATTCTCAACAGGGCTCAGGGTATCGCCTAGAATTCAGGCCTTTTTCCGGTAATTGATCAAAGAGGTCATGCGCTCATCCGATCCTTGTGCGGGTCTGACAATGACATCTTTGGCGCTAAGCGCGCGGCCATCTTCGGCGTGGACGCCAACCGGTTGGATGGGGCGCAGGTTCTTTTTGTCCAGTAATTCCATGCGCGGGCCTTCATCATTGGGTGCATATTTGTCGCCCCAGGCCATCAGGGAAAGTAGTACCGGATAGAGGTCCAGCCCCTTTGCCGTCAGGACATATTCGAATGCTCGACCATCCGTTTGGCTTTTTCGCTTTTCCAAGATCCCGTTTTTAGTGAGGGATTGAAGGCGCGCGCTGAGAACCGTTGGCGATATTTCAAGCTGTGTCTGGAAATCGTCAAACCGCTTGATGCCATGAAAAGCATCCCGCAGAATGAGCAAGGTCCACCATTCCCCAATCTGATCAAGAGTCTGGGCTACACTGCAATCAAATTTTGTTAAATCAGTTCTACTCATTTCAAACCATAAAATTAGTGTTTAGGATGCATTTCTCAAAATATTGGTTGCGGGGCAAAGGAACACATCATATAACTACGGTTACTGTAGCTAATTGGAGGCATCTATGCAAACAAGAATAACAAAATTATTTGGTATCCAGCATCCCATCATTCAAGGCGGCATGCACTATGTGGGATTTGCGGAACTGGCAGCGGCGGTTTCCAATGCAGGCGGCCTTGGCATTATCACAGGTCTTACACAGAAAACTCCGGAGGACCTGGCCAAGGAAATTGCGAAATGTAATGACATGACGGATAAGCCTTTTGGCGTCAATCTGACATTTCTACCGAGTTTTACTTCACCTCCGTATCCTGAATATATCGATGCAATTATTCAAGGCGGTGTAAAAATTGTCGAAACAGCGGGTCGTAGTCCGGAAAAATACCTGCCGCAGATGAAAGAGGCTGGTATCAAAATCATCCATAAATGCACGTCTGTACGGCATTCTTTAAAAGCTGAGAGAATTGGCTGTGATGCCGTAAGCGTCGACGGTTTTGAATGCGGCGGTCATCCGGGCGAAGATGATATTCCAAATATGATTCTGCTTCCACGGGCCGCCCAGGAATTGACGGTGCCTTTTGTCGCGTCCGGTGGTATTGGAAATGCCCAGCAGCTGGTCGCGTCACTGGCACTTGGCGCGGACGGTATTAATATGGGAACTCGGTTTATCGCCACGCAGGAAGCGCCGGTGCATCAAAATGTAAAAGATGCGATCATTGCCGCAACAGAGTTGGATACAGCTTTGGTCATGCGTCCACTGCGCAACACCGAACGGGTCCTGAAAAACAGTGCCACGGAAAAAGTACTGGCGATCGAAAAAGAAAAAGGCGCAAATACCACGATCGACGATATCATGGATCTTGTTGGCGGCGTTTACCCGAAAGTGATGACGGATGGCGATATGGAAGCCGGTGTCTGGAGCTGCGGCATGGTTGCGGGACTTATCGACGATAATCCGACCTGTCAGGAACTCATTGACCGGATCATGAACGAAGCCGAAGACATCATCAAAGGTCGTTTGAAGATGCTTCTCGCCTCTTAGGTTTTTCGCGAAACTAGGATAATTGATGATAGGCCGGAGACTATGTTTTCGGCCTATTTTCCTGTCCAGACCGGTTTTCGTTTCTCGACAAAAGCGCGGCGCGCTTCCTTACTGTCATCGGAGGCGAAAGCCAGCGCAACTGCGTCAAGGGCGGTTCCCGGCACGGTTTTAAAATCCATATTTTCCATTCGGTAGATAAGTTCGCGCGCGGCTTTCAAGCCGACAGGTGACATGGCAGCCACTTCTTGAGCCAACTCCCGGCTCGCGGACATCAAGTCTTTCGGTGGTACAACACGGGTGATCATCCCGAGCCGATCAGCGTCGATGGCCGAAATTGTTTTCCCGGTATAAATCAGTTCCGCCGCCTTCATGCGCCCGATCAGGCGTTGTAGATGCCAAACATGCATGCCGGGAGGCGCGGCAAGATTAGGAACGCCGGGATATCCGAATTTTGCGTCCGAGGAGGCGATGATCATATCGCAGGCGAAAGCAAGCGTGCAGGCGCCTTCCATGGCATATCCATGCACGGCGGCCATAATCGGTTTATTCAAGGAGCGGACTTTATCAATCATCTCTACATAGAATCTCGCCAGAAACGCTTTCATTTCCGACGGGCCATAAGTATCGAGGAGTTTGAGATCAACACCACCAGAGAGTCCCTTACCCTTGCCTGATAACAGGATTATACGTACGTCCGGATCACCATTCGCCGCATCAAGTGCCTGAAAATATTCATCAGTCATTTGCGGGTTAATGACATTTGCGGGCGGATTATCAAGGATGATTTCGGCGATACCATCTTTGACGTGATACTGAAGCAGAGAGAAATTTTCTGTGGTCATTCGTTTGTTCGCTTTTATTATTTTGACATATGCGTGCATTCGCTGTGAAATCATAACGCATGTTGACTCAGATACCTCTGTTTATTTGACGCAAGCCGAGCACAATAAAAAAGGATATAAAAATGAATACTCGTGACTTTGCCGAATTTCTCAAAAAGTTTTCCAGTGCCGCTGAGGCGGGGGATGGTGATGCGTTTGCTGCCTGCTTTACGGAAGACGGTATTTATCGCGATTATGTCTATGGTGATCATCACGGCCGCGCCGAAATCGCACACATGATGTCACATCAGTTTCACCGTGATGCCGGAAAAGACTATCGTTGGGAAATGTTTGATCCCATGTGTGAAGGCAACTTGGCTTATGCTTGGTCTCTCTCTACTTTTACGTCGATCGTGCCCGAATTTACCGGCCAACGAGTAACTATTGACGGGATGAGCAAGTTCATTTTGGAAGATGGGTTGATCAAAGATTACCGCGAAAGCGTCAATGGCGGTGTGGCCATGGCGCAGCTTGGCGTCCAGCCGGAACGACTCGCGAAAGTTTGCGCGAAATGGGGGCGGTTACTGGAGGCGCAACCGGAAACCGTTGATTTTCTAGCTCACGAAAAAGGGGCCTGGATGAAATCGACTTAAGTAAGTCTTCATATGACCTTACCTGATCCTCAAAATTCGCAGGAAATTACGCCGCCTGCAAAAATACCATACAGGCCGTTGATCATTACGTTGCTGATGCAAACTTTGGCGACGATGGCGGCCTTTTCCGCTCCGACACTGGCGCCAGAAATTGCCCGAGATTTACAAGTTGACGGAAATCTCATTGGATTTTTTGTTTCCACTGTCTATGGCATCGGTATTTTTTCAGCTGTTCTTTCCCCTGATTTTATTGTCAAATTTGGGGCGGTGCGCGTCGGTCAGTTCGTGATGTTGGGTGTGGTTGCCATGCTTCTCATTGCCGGGTCTGGCGGTGTGGCGGCGTTGGCACTATGTGCGTTTGTCTTAGGGTCCGGCTATGGTGCAACGGCGCCAGTCTCAACACATCTGCTAATTCCCCGCACCAATCCGCGCGTCTTGAATCTGGTGTTTTCCATTCGGCAGATCGGCGTCCCGTTGGGCGGCGTGCTGGGGGCGCTGTTGTTACCTGTGCTTGCCGTGTCCTTTGGTTGGCGCATGGCGTTTTATGTACAAATTATTCCATCAATTATCCTAATACTGTACTTCCAATATTATCGTACAGCTTGGGATGCTGACCGCACGCCGACACATAAACTTTTCAAGGCAGAAGGATTGAGGCCGCTTTATCTATTGCGGGATAATCCTGTGATCAGGTTGCTTGCCATCGCCAGCTTTTGCTATGCGGGTATTCAGTTATGTTTTATCGGCTTTATGGCATTGCATTTAACGGACGAAACCGGACTTGATCTTGTTGCTGCTGGACAAGTACTCGCTCTGTATCAGATCGCAGGTGTTACCAGCCGACCCCTCTGGGGCTGGCTTGCAGACAAATATATATCACCAATAAAGCTCTTGGGTATTCTAGGGTTAGTCATGGCCGCGGCTGCCTTGGCCGCCGGACAATTTTCCGAAAGCTGGCCGATTTGGGGACTTTTGCTGGTCAGTATGATAGCCGGGGCGACAGCAAGCGGGTTTACGGGAATTGCCTACGGCGCGTATGCGTTCTATGGCGGAAAATATCGAACCGAGGCAACAGCGCTGGGCTCAAGCGCCATGTTTTCTGGCGTGCTCATCTTGCCAACAAGTTTTGGCCTGCTCGTCGGCTATCTGGATCATTATTGGCTGGCGTATGGCATCCTTGCCTTAATCGCGACAGCGAGCGGTGTGATGTTGTTGGCGGCAAAAGTACCCGCAGTGGAAAGTTCAGGAAAATAAGCTACGTCGATATCTGTCCGTCAACAGTTGGCGCAGTACCGGCCACCGTTGTCCGATGCATATCGCGCACTACTTCGGTATCCCGAAACCGCGTGGCGCGATGCATCGTTTGCCGGTTGTCCCAAATTACCAGATCATGCGGCTGCCATTTATGGCGATAGACAAATTCCCGTTGCGTCGCATGCTCGGTAAGTTCCCGCAGAAGCGCCCGGGCTTCCGGCACCGGCATACCGACAATGCCACCGGCATGCGCAGAGAGGTATAGCGATTTTTGCCCGGTATCGGGATGCGTTCGCACCAATCGTTGTAAGACGGGCTTGAAGTTCTTTGTCTCGTCTTCACTGATGTTGGTGAAACCCAGAACACCGCGGGAATGGAGCAAGGAATGCTCGCAAACAAGATCCTCAATATCCGATTTCGTTTGCTCATCAAGGGCTTCATAGGCGGCGCGCATATTGGCGAACTCCGTATCCCCGCCATGCGGTGGGACAACCCGGCCGGACAGCATGGAATATTTCGCCGGTATAATTTTAAAAGAGCTATCGGAATGCCAAAGCTGGTTACCAAGATTAAACATCCGTTGGCGGTCATCTCGTTGATATAAATTACTATCGCGATCGAGATTAGACAAATCGGCGACGCCGCGTCCCATTTCTCGGCCCGTGCGCTGCCCAATATTGCTGTTGGCACCCGGAATTTCGAGATCTCCAAAATGGCGGCTAAAAGCGAGTTGTTGCTCGTCGTTAATGTTCTGGCCGGGGAGAACTAAAACGGCAAACTTGTTAATTTCGGCATCGATCGCTGCGATATCCTCATCAAGGATCGGTGCGGTGAGATCGATGCCGGTGGCTTCTCCCGCAAAAACGGGATGCAGCGGACGGGTTGTTATGGGCATATTTTGCCTCCAGTTTTCTTCCGAAACTTTTCAACAGGATAAGCCGATTTGATCCTGTTGTACAACCTTTTACACATGCGTTAAGGTGAACGGAAACAACAATAAAAAGGATACAGCATGGAAGTGATCGGGTTAGGGTTCTATTACGAGGATTTACCGCTGGGGCGGACTTTTCAGACCATCGGCCGAACAGTGACGGAACCGGATATCGTCAATTTCATCAATTGCACGGGCATGACAGAAGTCATGTTCACGGATCAGGAATATGTGAAGCATCATTCGGATATCAAGGGGCGTGTCGCGCCCGGCGCCCTTGCGTATACCTTTGCCGAAGGGCTGTTGATCCAGTCGACCATGCAGCATACAGGCCTTGCCTTTTTGAATATGGAATTGGATATCAAGGGCCCGGTTTTTGCCGGCGACACCATTCATGTGGAATGCGAAGTGATTGAATCCCGCCTGACGTCAAAAAAGACCCGCGGGCTGGTCCGAACGCGCAATAAAATCACCAATCAGAAAGGCGAGGTTGTTGCTGAATATACGCCGCTGCGCATGGTGGCCTGCCGCGATAGCCCTTGAAACAGCTAATCCAGTTTGAATTTCAAACTGGATTTATCTCCTAGAAAAGGGAATGATACCCTGCAGCCAGGCGACAGGTAAATGACGTGGCCCGTTACGGGCCCGCAGGGGGATCACATGGACAGCGCTCCACAGAAAATGACGGCGGCCCAGATTAGTGGTGTTGCCGCCATGATGCTGGGGACGTTGGTCATTGCCAATGATTTCACCGCGCTGAATGTCGCCCTGCCAGCAATCGAGAAGGCCTTTCAAGTCGATGTGACCACGGCGCAATGGGTGATTACCGGATATGTGCTGGTATTCGGTGTGTTCATTGTCACCGCAGGCCGGTTGGCGGACATGTTCGGCCGGCGCCGGATTTTCTTTATTGGCATGACCATATTCGCGCTGTTCTCCCTGATTGGCGCGATGGCGACGGATGTCTGGATGTTGCTTATATCCCGGGCGATCATGGGCATCGGCGGCTCCATGGTCTGGCCGGCAATGCTGGGCATAACCTTTTCACTGGTCCCGGAGGACAAGGCGGCGCTGGCCGGTGGCCTGATCTTGGGATTTGCCGGCATTGGCAATGCCATGGGACCGATGCTGGGCGGCGCTTTCACTGAATATTTAAGCTGGCGCTGGATTTTTTACATCAATGTACCGGTGGCGATAATCGCGATAATGGTCACGCTGTCGGTGGTGCCGAAAGACCGGATGGAAAATATCGAGAAAACTGTCGACTATCCGGGGATTATGACCCTGTCACTCGGCTTGTTTGCGCTGTTGCTGCTGCTGGATATTGGGGCAGATCTTGGTTGGTTGAGCCCGGTTGTCTTTGGTCTTCTGGGGCTGGCAGTCGCCGCCCTTTGCCTATTCTTCATGGTCGAGAGGCGGGCGGGACCGAAAGCGCTGGTGCCCAAGGAAATCATGGATAATTCTGCGTTCAAATCCGCCATTGCCGTTATCCTGACCATCAATGTCATTTACTTTGCGTCGCTGTTCTATCTGCCACAATTCATGGTCAAGGAACTGAAGTTTTCGGCAGCGCAGGCGGGGGTCGGGTTGCTCCCGATACTGGCGATGTTTGCTGTAACCTCGTTCGTCGCCGGTTCGTTATTTAACCAACTTGGCCCGAAACTGATGGTCACGATCGGTTCCGGTTGCCTGTCACTCGGTATCCTGATCCTGTCCTTTCTCGATGTCTCAACCACCTATGCCGGATTGGTTCCGGGAATGATGATCCTCGGGATCGGTTTGGGCTTTTTCTTTTCGTCAATTACAACGGTTGGCATCACCGCCGTAGATCCCTCGCAGTCCAGCCTCGCCGGTGCCATCCTCTATATGTTCCAGAATGCCGGTGGCGCCATCGGTCTGGGCTTGAATACCGCAATTGTCGTCAGCGCCCCGACTTTGCTTGAGGGCATCCGCTGGGCCTTCGCCGTGGATGCGGCTTTGGGCGCCGTCGGGGTTATCATCTGCGTAACCCTGGTCGACGGGCCGGTTACCCGTGAACGGATTGCCGCGTTTTTCCGCAAAGAATAAGACAGCGAGACCTAGCGTTTCAGAGCATCAGGAAAAGTCGGCGTGGTCGCCCTGGTCCCGACAAAGCGCCCGGCATCTGATTGAAATTGGTTCTGGATTTTTTTGGTAAAAAAGGGAAAGATAATCCACAACCTGGCAGCGCTTAACTAAGGCTGCCACAAACCAGTTAAGAGAGGAGATTGCATGGTAAGCGTTCGGCAAAAGATGACACCAGCCCAGTTAAGTGGCCTTGCCGCCATGATGCTGGGCACGTTGGTTATCGCCAATGATTTCACCGCGCTGAATGTCGCTCTGCCGGCAATCGAGAAAACCTTTGATACCGATGTGACCACCGCGCAATGGGTGATCACCGGATATGCGCTGGTATTTGGTGTGTCCATTGTCACTGCGGGTCGGTTGGCGGATATGTTCGGCCGACGCCGGATTTTTTTTATCGGCATGACAATATTCGCCCTGTTCTCCCTGATCGGTGCGCTGGCGACGGACATCTGGATGTTGCTCATAGCGCGGGTGATCATGGGCATTGGTGGTGCCATGGTCTGGCCGGCCATGCTCGGCATCACGTATAACCTGTTGCCGGTAGAAAAGGTGGCGCTCGCAGGTGGCTTGTTCATGGGGTTTACGGGTATCGGCAATGCCATGGGACCGATGCTGGGCGGCGCCTTCACTGAATATTTGAGCTGGCGCTGGATCTTCTATATCAATGTGCCGGTTGCGGCTATTGCCATATTAGTGACGTTATGGGTAGTCCCGAAGGATCGAGTGGACGATATCGAAAAGACCGTTGATTATCTGGGAATTATAAGCCTGTCCCTCGGTCTGCTCGCCTTGCTGCTGGTGCTTGATATCGGAACGGAACTGGGTTGGTTCAGCCCTGTAATTCTCGGCCTGTTGGGCCTGTCCGTCGCCGCATTTTGTGTGTTCGCCATGATGGAAAGACGGGGCGGTCCGGGGGTACTGGTGCCCCGGGAAATTTTGATGAATAAGGCGTTTTCAACCGTGATTCTGGTTATTCTGACCCTCAATGCCGTTTATTTTGCAGCGCTTTTCTTTTTGCCGCAATTTATGGTCAAGGAACTGGGGTATTCGGCGGCACAAGCAGGGGCCGGCTTGCTGCCGATATTATTAGTGTTCGCCGGGACCTCCTTTATTGCGGGCCCACTGTATATTCGCCTTGGACCTAAATTGATGGTCACCATCGGGGCCTTCTGTTTAACCTTGAGTATGCTGCTCCTGTCTTTTCTCGAGGCCACGACCCCCTATAGCGGTTTGGTTCCAGGTATGATCATCCTCGGGGCCGGGCTGGGATTCTTCTATGCGGCAACCACGACTGCTGGCATCACTCTGATTGATCCTGCGAAGGCGAGCCTCGCCGGGGCGATTATTTTAATGTTCCAGGATGCTGGCGGCGCCATAGGCTTGGGCCTGAATACGGCCGTCGTTGTCACAGCCCCCACCTTGATAGAAGGCATCAGTCGGGCCTTTATCATGGATGCGGTTTTGGGCGCCATCGGCGTGGTTATTTGCCTGGCCCTGGTTGACGGGCCCGTCACGCGGGAGCGCATCACCGCGTTTTTCCGCAAAGAAAAACAGGACGCTGAGTAGCGGATCTGCGGCGGCTTATCGAAGTGAGAGCCACAGCCGCAAGAGATGTCGCTTGCGATCCACCTCCTCGAAGTCTTGATATTCCGTGCGGGCATGGATGATGCTGTGGTTGGAGATAAACTGCATATCGCCCGGCTCCAGATACATATCCAGATGAAAATCTTTCGAGGCCGCCGCAGTATCATAGAAATCCAGAACCTGTTCCGTCGCCGTATCCAGCGTCCCACCGTCCATAAACCGTGCGGCGGAACGCATATATTCACTGTGATAAAAAGTGCGGAGCTGGTGATCGGCAAAGCAGCAAGCCGGGCGCTGGAAATATCCTTTTTGCCCCGGATTTTCTTCTCCCCGGCGATCGACGGCGAAGGGCTCGAACAAGCGCGGGATCAGCTCTGGTGACTGATCGAACAGGGCGTTGAAGATGGCGATGGAACTGGTAATACGACTCTGGCCGCCGTCACGGGCGGCATTGATACAGAGCAGGCCAACCACATCGGCCGCATCACAATGAAAATCGATATTGCCGCTGGTCCGATAGCGCCGGACAAGCGGGTTGGTCCTCTCTTCCGAATAATCAATGACATGACCAAGCAGTTCATTGTCGGGATTCTGGGCGCCCGGATGGCCAAGGTGATGGCCTAGCCCCCAATAGGCGAGCGTACTTTTCTCAAGGCCCCATTCCTCTACGGGCAGACCTTTTACCAGAATAAACCCCAAGCCGACGGCAATTTGGGTTTTCCAACTTCGTATTTTTGCGGACAATTCCGGGAGCACAAAGCTGTCGCGGCTGACATCGGACATATCCTGACCTGATGCGGTAACCTGTTCAATCGCCTGTTCAAGTTCCGCTATATCAGACGGCGTCAGGGTGACAGTCCAGCTGTCTGGCTTGCCCCGTAAATCAGGGCCGCGCCAATTGGCGGCGTTATCGATCTTTTGATCGGCAATAACTGTATGGGGCCGGTCAAAATAGAATTTGCTCTGGTCGGTGAAGGAGCGAAAGGCCATGATTTTTTTCCTTGATATTTTTATGTCATGAGGCGCAATAGTCGGCCGCCGATGCCCCGGCAACCTTGCCAAAGACGGCGCCATTGATCAATCCAGTTCCGCCCGGATAGTTGTGATAAAAAATGCCGCCGACAATCTCTCCGGCTGCGAACAATCCGGGGATGGCTGCCAAGTCCTTGCCTTGAACAGCGGCCGACGTATCGATGCGCAATCCGCCAAAGGTAAACGTGATGCCGCAGGTCACCGCATAGGCTTCGTACGGCCCTTCATCGAGAAGATTAGCCCAGTTGGATTTGGGCACCGGTAAGCCAGTGGTGCCGCGCCCATCCTTGATATTGGGATTGAACGGCATATTGGATTGAACCGATTTATTGTAATCGGACACAGTGTTCAGGAATTGATCGGGATTAACGCCTTCCAGTTTCTGGGCGAGCTCTTCCAACGTATTCGCCGACACCTTGGTGACCTGCTTGATGCGATATTCGTCGCGCAGCAGATGAGTGACTTTGGAATCGAAAATCTGCCAGGCGAAATTCCCGGTTTGCGCAAGAATTTCCCGGCCATATTTGGCATAGGTATAGTTACGGAAATCCGCGCCTTCATCGACAAAACGATTGCCTTCCGCATTGACCAGAATTCCAAATGGATAGGAATGTTTCTGGAAGCCGTCGCCGACATCGAGGTCGCCAAATTCCGGGGCATTTCGATCCCAGCCAACAGCATGGCAACCCGACCAGTTTCCGGCCGTGCTGGCGCCAATATTGATCGCCATTTCGGCGCCATCACCAGTGTTGAAGGCGGTGCCGCGGACTTTCGCCAGATCCCATGTGGGGCCCAGATAGCGGGTGCGTTTTTCCGGACTCGATTGAAAGCCGCCACTGGCAAGGACGACAGATTTTGCGGTGATATCCATCAGCTCACCATTTTTGCGAATTTTCACACCGGTGATCTTGTTGCCGTCAAACATCAGCTCCAAAGCCCGCGCCTTGTACCAGACATCAATGCCTTTGCTTGTAGCGATCTCCGTCAGGCTATCCACCAGACCGGGTCCGCCGCCCGCAGATTCAACGGTCAGGCCGCCCCAAAACTTGAACTTGCCATCAACCTTGAAGGCTTGCCGGCCATAGATGGGCACGAAACGAACACCCTTTTCTCGCATCCAGTTAATGGTCTCGAAACTGCGCCGGACCAGAATTTCGCACAAATCCGGATCGCTGCGATACTGGGTGACCCGAAACATGTCGTCGAAAAATTCATCTTCCGTATAGGTGCCGAAATCCGTGTTCTCGATTTCTGACGGGGACAGGTCTGGCATGACTTTTTGCAAATCCTCGACGCCATTATAGGCAAAGCGGATAGCACCCGCCGTAAAGCGTGAATTGCCGCCATTTAGCTCTTTGGGGGCGCATTCCAGCACCAGCACGCGGCAGCCTTTTTCTTCGGCGCTCAGGGCCGCGCAAAAGGCCGCATTGCCGGCGCCAACGACGATGATGTCGTAATCTGTGTCAGTCATTTTCTTTTTCCAACTGTTCTTGATAGGCCTGTTTGCTGGTCCCCGAAACGGTATTGATAACGGCCGGGAAATATTCCTGGCCAAAACCGTTCTGGCTTGATTGTTCCAGTCGGCCTTTGGCCAAAGTCGCGGATCGAGCATCGACGCCCATATCTGCCGCCAGCTCCAAGGCGTAGGTAATATCCTTGATGGCATAGTCCGTGGCAAATGCGCTGACCGGGAAAACATTGGGCACCATTGCCTTTTTCCCGTGGTTGCGCAGGGCAAAACTATCGGCAGACCCCAAAGACAGCACATCGACGAGGGCGCTGCGTTCAACTCCGGCGCGTTCCGCCGTGACGAAGGCTTCCGACAGGGCCACAACAGACTGGATCAACACCATATTATTCATCAGTTTCATCACCTGACCGGTGCCGATATCGCCGCAATGGGTGATTTCCTCAGCTGCGGCGTCCAGATAGGGTTGCAGTCGTTTGAACAATTGAGGCGTGCCGCCGACCATAATGCTAAGAGTGCCATCAATGGCGGCTTGCCGGGTGCGGGCGACGGGGGCATCGGCAAATTCAACGCCCTTTTCCTGCGCGGCTTTATGGATCTCGCGGGTCAAGGTGACGGGGCAGGTGCTGAGATCGACAATAATTTGTCCGGCATGCCCGGCTTCCAGCAACCCGCCGTTGCCGAGGACAATTTTTTCGACTTCCGGCCCGCCGGGTAAAGACAGGAAAATGATATCGCAGGCGCTGGCCAGATCAGCAAGGCTTTGCGCTTCATGGGCGCCAAGCGCCACTAGCCGGGCAACCGGTTCGAGATTAAGATCCAAAACCTGCATGTCGCCGAAGCCTGCTTTTGTTATATTGGCGCAGATGGGTTCTCCCATAACGCCGAGGCCGATAAAGCCCATGGTGATTGTTGCCATTTGGTCGTTTCTCCTTGATCCCGTTAGCTTGTAAACCCACCGAGATAGATACTTTTTGATTGTTGGTAGGCGCGCAGGCCCTGCAGACCTTTTTCCCGGCCGAGGCCGCTGTCTTTATAACCGCCGAACGGGGCCGCGATGCTGAGTTGTTTATAGGTATTGATCCAGACGCTGCCGGCTTGCAACCGCCTGCCGAGATTCCAAGCCCGGGTTACATCCTTTGACCAGATACCGCAGGCCAGCCCAAAGGCTGTGTCATCGGCCATCTCGGCCACATGATCCAGATTATCAAACGGCAGGGCACAGAGAACGCTGCCGAATATTTCTTCCTGACAAACGCGGGAGCTATGGGACAGGTTTTCGATAATGGTCGGCAGGTAATACGCCCCTTGCTCATAGTCCGCACCGCTGGGTCGGGTGCCGCCGATGGTCACTTTGCCGCCATCGTCGCGGCCGATCTGGACGTAATTTTCAACCCGCTCCCGTTGGGAGAAAGACGCCATGGGGCCGATATTGCTGCTGCCGTCCATGGGGTCGCCGACCTTGATTTTTGCGGTTTCCGTTTTGACCCGTTCCATGAAATCGTCGTAGATAGGGGCTTCCACAAACAGCCGCGATCCGGCGACGCAGGACTGGCCGCCCGAGCCAAATATCGCCGAGGTTACGCCTTTGGCGGCGGCGTCCAGATTGGCGTCGGCAAATACGATATTGGGGGACTTGCCCCCCAGCTCGAAAATGGTCGGGATGAAACGCGGGGCCACGGCTTCGGCAATGCGGCGACCGGTTTCCGTGCCGCCGGTGAAGGATATCATATGGATATCCGGATGGTTGGTGATGGCATTGCCCACATCGGGGCCGCCGGGCAGCACACTCAATAATCCCTCTGGAAGTCCTGCATCGATAAAACAACGGACCAGTTCAATAGAGACAATGGAAGTCAGTTCCGAGGGTTTCAAAATCACCGCATTACCGGCCGCAAGGGCCGGCGCGATTTTTTGCGCCGCCATGGTCAGCGGCGAATTCCACGGGGTGATGGCCGCAACAACGCCGTACGGCTCATGCATCGTGGCTGTCAAATAGGAGCCGCGGGCCGGCGCAATATCTTCGGTCAGGGTTTCACAAACCGCGGCGAAATAGCGGACGATGCCCGCGGCACTGGCGACCTGGCCTTTGGATTCTGTCAGGGTCTTGCCGTTTTCCTTGGTTTGCAGCAAGGCCAGATGATCGGCCCGTTGTTTGATCAGGTCGACGGCATCAAACAGGCAATTGGCGCGCAGGTGAGGGTTCATCGTGGCCCAGCCAGAAGTGGCAAAAGCGGCCTTGGCCGCCGCAATGGTCGTCTTGACTTGCGCAACGGACGCGGTTTTTAAAACACCCATTTGCGACCCGTCCGCCGGATTAAACAAAGGCATGTCCGGACCCTCGCCGCGGACCCAGTTTCCGGCCAGCGGCAGCAGCAGGTTCTCATCAAGTTTGAAACTCACGTCGGTTCTCCCGTCCCTATAGGACCAGCTTAGGTGATTTCAGTTGCGAATAAAAAATAATTTACCGATCAATGATTTATATGTAAAATAGAATAATAGAGCTTATTAATAGAGAAATCGTATAAATCAATATGGACCTTAAGCATTTAAAGGCGTTTGACGCCGTCGCCCGGCATCTGCATTTCACCAAAGCCGCGCGGGAACAACGCATCACCCAGCCCACTTTGTCCCTGTTGATCCAGCAATTGGAAGATAGTGTGGGGGCCAAATTACTGGTGCGTAGTACGCGCGAAGTGGAGCTCACTGAAATGGGCGCCGAATTTTTACCGCGGGCGCGCAAAATTGTCGTTGATCTGGAACGGGCTCTTGCCCATATGCGCGATCTGGCCAGCCTGAAAAAAGGCAAAGTCACTGTCGCCGCTTTTCCGTCCGTTGCCACAAATCAATTGCCGCGGATCATTGTCGAGTATCGGCGTGATTTCCCTGACATACAGGTACAAATTCATGATGGCATTTTTGAATCCGTCATCGACAAGGTGCGCGAAGGGACTGCGGATTTTGCCATCGCCTCCTCTCAGGACGAGATGCATGATCTCAAATTTGATCAGCTCTATGACGACGAGATTATGTTGATCGCTGCCAAGGATCACCGGTTTGCCCGCTATGAAGTTGTCCGCTGGCTGGATATTGGCGATGAGGAAATCGTCATGCTGTCTGGCGATACGGGTACCCGCCAGCGCATCGATCGCGACCTTGCCGATCACGGCATTACCGTCAATGCCATTCTGGAGCCGGCGCTGGTGCCAACGGCTGCGGCACTGGTTGCCGCCGGGGCCGGTCTGGGGGTTATTTTATCGTCCTATTTACCGATCATCGATACCAGCAACATTGTCACATTGCCACTGATCGAGCCCAATATACGCCGCCCCGTCGGCCTCATCACCCGGCCGGACAAAGTGCTGTCCCCGGCGGCGGAGGAAATGAGAATTCGCGTCGTGACCGCGCTCGCCGAATTTACCGATTGAAAGGCGTGCCGTTCAGGCGTTTTTGATGGTCAGGCCGGCATCGACTGGCAAGGCGACGCCATTGATATAGGACGAGGCGGGCAGCACCAGAGACAAGGTCGCATGGGCGACTTCTTCGGGGTTGCCATAGCGTTTTAACGGGATGCGCCGGCGCGAAAAGATTTCCTTATGCTCATCCTTGATGCGCGACGTGATGCCCGTATGGATGGCACCGGGGCATATGCAATTGACCGTAATGCCGTATTTCGGCAATTCCACGGCCAGCGACCTTGTGAGGCCAATGACCCCATGCTTGGCCGAGGTATAGGGGCTGATTTCCGGTGTTGCCCCCAAGCCTTCGGTCGAGGCGATATTGACGATGCGCCCACCCCCGGCAACTTTCAAATGCGGCAGCGCGGCGCGCACCAGACGCACATGGGCGGTCAGCAACACATCCATGTGACGCTGCCAGTTTTCTTCGAAGGCTTCGTCTTCCACGGACATATGATGGGAAAATCCGGCATTATTGATCAGAATATCAAGGCCGCCAAAAGTTTCGGCGATACCGTTGATAGCGGTATTTATGGCGTCAAGATCGGCCACATCAAAACACCATCCCGCGGCGGACCCGCCCGCGGCCTTGATCTCGTCGACGACCGCCTGCACCCCCTCTTGATTGATATCGGCTACGGCCACATGGGCGCCTTCGTCGGCAAAAAGATGCGCCGTCGCCCGGCCCATGCCGCTGGCCGCGCCGGTGACAAGGGCGGTTTTTCCAGCAATGGAGCGGCTGAGTTTTGAAAGTCGTGCCATGGAATTTTCCTTCTTCTTGATTTTCGAGGCTAAAGAATTAAACCACCATCAACGACAATGGTCTGTCCGGTGACATAGCTGGCCAGCGGCGACGCCAGATACAAGACGGCCCCGGCGATATCTTCGGGCGTGCCAAGACGCCGCATGGGGATGCTCTGGGTGGTGGCTTTCAGGCGATCCGGATTTTCCGTCGTCACCTTGGTCAGCTTGGTATCGACCAGTCCCGGCGCGACCCCATTGACCCGAATGCCATCCTTGGCCCAGGCCTGCCCCATGGTGCGCGTGAAGCCCAACGCCCCGGTTTTCGACGCATTGTAGGCTGGGTTGCCTTTGGTGGCGTGATATCCAGCCGTGGAGCTGATGACAATCATGTTGCCCTTCGCTTGCTCCAGCATCGGGTGAAACTTTGCGGCGCAGGCCATCAGGCTGTTGAGATTAACGTCCATGACTTTCATCCAGCCCGGCATCTCGAACTCTCCGCGATTATAGACGACTGTGCCTTGGCAGAGCACCAGAATATCAAGCTCGGCAAAGGTTACGTCGGCATTGGCGACAGCGTCAAAATCTGCAATGTCCATTTGTTGGTAGGACAGGCCGGTAAGATCGGAACCTTCTTCGCCGTCATAATCGGCGGCGGTGGCCCGGGTTCCCCAGATATGAACGTCGGCGCCGCGCGCCCGCAGGCTTTGGGCAATCCCGTTGCCAATACCGCTGGAGCCGCCGACAATCAACGCTGTTTGTCCGGAGAAATCGAGATCAGTCATCGCAAATATCCTTTTTTCTTTTAATTATATCACGGCAAATGAAAGCTGCAGCAGATAAAACTATAGATAATCTGATGCATTCGTATAGAGTTCGTTTTAGACATAAATACTTTCAAGTTATGCAGGCTCGAACATTTCAACCAGCGCTTGTACGTATAAAATAGAAGAGGGAGACTAAAATGGGAAAACTATTAAGCATGATGGCGGCTGCAGTTTTTGCAGTATCCATGTTGGCGGGCGGCACGACGGCGCAAGCGGAAGATTGTAACCGCGGGACTTTGGATGCGCGTTATTGCGATCGCGATTATAACCAGACGGCTGATTTACCATTGGATGACAGTAAGTGGGTCGACCCGGACACCATCATTTTCTCCTATACACCGGTTGAAGACCCGGCTGTTTATGCGAAAGTCTGGGACGGCTTTATCAACCATATGGCCGAGGTAACCGGCAAGAAGGTCGTGTTCTTCCCGGTTCAGTCCTATGCGGCACAGTATGAAGCCATGCGCTCTGGCCGGTTACATATAGCTGGTGTGAACACTGGCGGTAACCCGGTTGCGGTTTCCTGCGCCGGTATGGTGCCGTTTGCCATGATGGCGTCCACAGACGGTAGCTTTGGCTATGAAATGGAAATTATTGTGCCCGCAGACAGCCCGATCACATCGCCTGGTGATTTGAAAGGCAAAACGCTGGCCTTCACATCGCCAACGTCCAATTCCGGCTTCAAGGCACCGTCTGCTATTTTGAAAAGTGATTTTGGCCTTATCGCCGATGAAGATTTCAAAACGGCCTTCAGTGGCAAGCATGACAACTCCGTACTTGGGGTTGCCAACAAGGACTATGAAGCGGCGGCCATCGCCAATTCCGTGATGAAGCGCATGGTCGATCGCGGGGTCATTGATCCAGCCACCATCCGCTCGATATACAAATCGCAGACATTCCCGACAACCGGTTATGGTCACGCTCATGACCTGCATCCGGAAGTTGTCGCGAAAATCAAGCAGGCGTTTTTCACCTTTGATTGGGAAGGATCTGCGTTGCAGGCAGAATTCAAAAAGGAAGGATCCTTTATCGGGATCCACCATAAATCCGACTGGAACGTGATCCGCAAAATTGATGCGGCAAATGGTGTTACATACGATTGCAAATAAGGATCGTTTGACGTAGAAACGCCGGGCTTTTCGAGATGAGAAGTCCGGTCGTTTTTTTTGGATTGTTTGGGGACCCTTTATGCTTAGCCTGAAATCAGTATCAAAGCGTTACAAAACGGGAGATCTGGCCCTTAAGAACGTGACTCTGGATATCCCGGAAGGTCAGGTGCTGGCTTTAATCGGGCCAAGTGGGGCCGGTAAATCAACGCTCATCCGCTGTATCAACCGGTTGGTTGATCCAACAGAAGGATCGATCTCGCTGGATGGCGAAGAAATCACCTCGCTCTCGTCTTGGGCTTTGCGAAAAGCCCGCCGCCGGATGGGGATGATCTTTCAGGAATATGCGCTGGTTGAACGCCTGACGGTGATGGAAAATGTGCTGTCCGGGCGATTGGGCTATGTGGGGTTCTGGCGCAGCTGGTTTCGCAAATTTCCCGCTGCCGATGTTCAGGAAGCCTTTCGGTTATTGGATCGCGTTGGCTTGAAACATATGGTGGATAAGCGCGCCGATGAGCTGTCCGGCGGGCAACGACAGCGCGTCGGCATTGCGCGCGCCCTTATTCAGGATCCGGCGCTGTTGTTGGTGGATGAGCCGACCGCCAGTCTGGATCCCAAAACATCGCGCCAGATCATGCGGCTGATTTGTGAGCTCTGCGAAGAACGGCGCCTGTCCGCTATTATCAATATTCATGACGTGCTGCTGGCCCAGATGTTTGCCAAAAGGGTTGTTGGCCTGCAATTGGGCGAGATTGTCTATGACGGTCCGCCCGATGGATTGGGTCCGGATGTCCTGACTCAGATTTACGGGGAGGAAGACTGGGAAGCGACCATCAGTAAAGTTGAGGATGAGGACGAGGATGAAGAAGAAGGGGCGCCGGAACCGGTGGCATCCGCATGACCGATGTCTCTGAGAAAACATCCTATCCCAGCAGCTGGAAGAAACCACCGCTGATCAGGCGCGCCTGGCTGCGCTACGCACTGTGGTTTGGCGCGGCGATTTATCTCGCGTTGGCATTCGGCACCATGGAAGTTAATTGGGGCCGGGTCGCTGAGGGGATCCCGCGCGGCCAGAAGTTCCTGTCGGCATTTTTCCCACCGGATTTCAGCAGCCGCTGGGATTCCATTCTGGACGGCATGCTGGAAAGCATCTGGATGGCCGTTATCGCCACCGTCGCCGGCATTGCCTTGTCGGTGCCTGTCGGTTTGGGCGCCGCCCGCAACCTGGCGCCGCTGCCGGTATATCTGGTCTGTCGTAGCATTGTCGCCATCAGCCGGACTTTCCCCGAAATTATTCTGGCGATCTTTGCCGTAAAGCTTTTTGGATTTGGACCCTTTGCCGGATTTCTTGCGCTATCCATCGCCACTGTAGGTTTTTTTGCCAAACTGCTGGCGGAAGATATCGAGAATATGGACCCGGTGCAGGCCGAAGCCATCCGCTCAACCGGGGCCAGCTGGTTGCAATGGATCAATTATGCGGTTCAGCCTCAGGTCATGCCGCGCATGATTGGCCTGTCCATGTATCGGTTGGACATTAATTTCCGTGAATCCGCAGTGGTCGGGATTGTCGGCGGCGGCGGCATCGGGGCGACCTTGCTGACGTCGTTCGATCGCTATGAGTTTGACAGCGCGGCGGCCATTCTGATCATCATTATCGTGATTGTCATGGGGCTTGAATATCTGTCGGGATATTTAAGAAAGTGGGTGCAGTAATGCCTGTTCTTGAAACCGATAAAGGCCCTGTCTGGCGTCGCCGCACCACCTTTGCCAGCCTGGCAACCTGGTTTTGCTACCTCATCGGCGTGGCGATTGTTGTTTATTGCTGGGAACTGGTCTCTGAGCGGACGATCTGGATCTTTGTGCAGGATGCCGGCGCGCAGGCTGTGGATATGGCGACGCGTATGGTTCCCCCTAAATGGAGCTATATGGATATCCTGTGGAAGCCGGTTTGGGACACCATCAATATTGCCACGTTGGGCACGGGTATTGCCCTTGTCTTTGCGGTGCCGATCGCCTTTCTTGCCGCCCATAACACGACACCGCATCCATCGGTGCGGGCCATCGCCTTGCTGATTATCGTCTCCTCGCGGTCGATCAACTCTCTGATCTGGGCGTTGATGCTGGTGTCAATTATCGGACCGGGCGTGTTTGCCGGGGTGATCGCCATTGCGCTGCGCTCCATCGGGTTTTGTGCCAAGCTGTTATATGAATCCATTGAGGAAATCGACACCAAGCAGGTGGAGGCAATCACCGCAACCGGTGCAGCCCGGTCGCAACAGTTGAGCTATGGTATTTTTCCGCAGATTATGCCGTCATTTGCTGGTATTTCCGTGTTTCGCTGGGACATTAATATTCGCGAGTCTACGGTTCTGGGACTGGTTGGCGCGGGCGGTATCGGCATACAGCTGGACGCCTCGATTTCCACACTTGCCTGGACCCAGGTTTCGGTCATCCTGTTGGTTATTCTGGCGACGGTTCTGGTCAGCGAATGGGTCTCCGCCAAAATTCGCTCGGCAATTATTTAGATAGGCTTTGTGAATGCGACAACCGACAGCACGGGCAGCGGAGATATTCCGGCGCTACGAGGAAATTCGGCATCGGCTGCCCACAGCCAATTTTCCAGCCGCGTCACAGTCCATTGATCACTTGCAGGATCTGGCCGACGAGATTGATGTCTTCTTCCTCGATGCCTTTGGGGTTCTGAATGTGGGAGACAGCCCGGTTCCAGGCGCGGTTGAACGACTGGACGCGTTGGCGGCGCTGGGTAAACAGATTTTCGTCATTACCAATGGTGCGTCTTACAGTGCGGCCCATGCCTTGGAGAAATATCAGTCTTTCGGCTTTGATTTTGCACCGCATCAAGTGATTTCAAGTCGCAATACGGCGCGGGCGGCGTTGATGACTTTTGCCTCAGATTTGATCTGGGGGGTGGTTGCCATGCCGGCCGCAGATCTGGGCGAGATTGATGCGAAAACCGTTCTGCTTCTGGACAACCCTGAAACCTATGATGAAGTGGATGGGGTGTTGTTTCTCAGCAGTGCGGAATGGACACCGGCCCGTCAGATTCTGTTGACCCGGTCGCTGAAGAATAATCCGCGACCTTTCCTCGTCGGTAACCCCGATCTGGTGGCCCCGCGGGAATATGGGCTATCGCTGGAGCCAGGGTTTTACGCCCATGAACTGGCGGATAATACAGGCATCAAGCCGCAGTTTTTCGGCAAGCCTTTTGCTAGTATTTTTAACTATGGATTGGCGCAATCAGCCTTGAAAGATATCCCCAAGCATCGCATCGCCATGGTCGGCGATACGCTGCATACGGATATTCTGGGCGGTGCGGCCGCCGGCATCCGTACGGTGCTGATCACCGATCATGGGTTATTGAAGGATGAAAATATTCCCGAACTTATTGCTACATCCGGCATTGTCCCGGATTTTGTCTCCAGAACAACTTAAGCGCTTTATCGCTTAGTCCGGATTGGCGGGTCGCGCGGCAAGCGCCGTAAATACAAGGGTTATACCGGCGAACAGCAAGTTGATGCCGACCAGCAAGCCAATGGCCCAGGTCGCACTGTCGGGCCAGCCTTTCCAGATCATATAGGCCAGAACAAGATCAACGACGCCGCTGAACAGGGTCCAGCCCCAGCTTTTAAGATGTTCGCGGAACTGGAAGGCGATGATGACCGATGCCAGTCCTTGAAAAATAAACAGGGCGATCAGCACCATGGTCAGGGTGAGTGTCCCTTTGAGCGGCTGCAACACCAGAATAAGTCCCACGGCAATCAGCAGAACCGCGGTGATGATGGACCAGAAGGATCCCGGCAGTTTCGGGGCCCTGAACAGTGTGAAGATGCGAATGATACCGCCGACCAGCAGCAGCCAGCCGATAAAGATCTCAACAGCTAATGTGGCAAGTTGCGGAGTGCCAATGGCGACAAAACCTAGAATGCACATAAGAATGCCTTGAAACAGGAACATCTTCCAATGCTTGGCGAGTTCCTCAGACATTTTCTGTTGAAGGCTCTCCAGATCCGGGGGGGTATTTTCGCTCATGTTCATCTCCTCAAGGGCTCGTAATCACAGTATGCAGAACATAGAAGAATTCGGTATTTTAATCAAAAGGTTAAAACAGTTTCGACGCGAGCACAGCGTATTGCTTTAATCCAAGTTTACTCGGCGCAATCGCAGGGCATTGGTAATGACGGAAACAGAGGACAGGCTCATGGCCGCCGCCGCAATCATGGGCGAGAGCAACATCCCGGTGATCGGGTACAGCACACCAGCTGCAATCGGAATACCAATCGCGTTATATCCAAAGGCGAAAAACAGGTTCTGTTTGATGTTGGATAAGGTGGCTTTGGACAGTTTTCGTGCCCGGACAATGCCCGTTAAATCACCTTTTACAAGGGTAATACCGGCACTTTCTACCGCCACATCGGCGCCGGTCCCCATGGCAATGCCGACACCCGCAGCCGCCAAGGCAGGGGCATCATTTACGCCATCGCCAGCCATGGCCGTTTTATGTCCGTCATTATGGAGGGCATCAATCAACGCTTTTTTATCTTCGGGGAGGACATCTGCGCGTATTTCGTCTATGCCAAGTTTGGCGGCG
>NZ_JBALWD010000024.1:0-64471 GCF_036960985.1 Sneathiella sp.
CAGCGGGCGTCGCCGATACATTCCGACGCAATAAGAATGCGCTCCGCATTCATCCCTGTGAGTATATACTTAAATCCCTTGCCTTCTTCACCAATAAGGCTGCTGGCGGGAATACGCATATTATCGAAGAAGACTTCTGTCGTTGCATGATTGATCATTGTTCGAATGGGGCGAATGGTCATTCCCTTCCCCACGACTTCCCGCATATCGACAATAAAGACAGAGAGACCTTCTGATTTTTTGCGCACCTTGTCCTTGGCTGTCGTCCTCGCCAGCAGAATCATTAAATCAGAATGCTCCGCTCGGGATGTCCAAACCTTCTGTCCGTTAACAACATAATCGTCGCCATCCCGAACAGCAATCGTTGAAATGCTGGTCGTGTCCGTCCCAGCCGTTGGTTCGGTAACGCCAAATGCCTGAAGACGAAGCTCACCGCTAGCTATTCCCGGTAAATATTGGTGC
Source organism: Sneathiella sp. (assembly GCF_036960985.1). NCBI lineage: Bacteria > Pseudomonadati > Pseudomonadota > Alphaproteobacteria > Sneathiellales > Sneathiellaceae > Sneathiella > Sneathiella sp. The sequence continues at coordinate 463 of NZ_JBALWD010000024.1, forward strand.
CGTTGTTCCTCGCTGCCATGCCTGAGAAGAGTTCCCATGGTATACATTTGCGCGTGGCATGCCGCACCATTGCACCCATTGGCATGAATTTCCTCCAGAATCATCGAAGCTATTGCCAGCGATAGGCCTGCTCCGCCGTATTGTTCTGGAATCAAGGAAGAAAGAAGGCCCGCTTCTGTAAGCGCATTTACAAATTCCGACGGATAAGCCCTATCCCTATCTTTCTGCTGCCAATAGGAACCGGGATACTGCTGACAGAGCTGCTGAACAGTTTGCCGTATTTGAGCAGTAACCTCTTCATCCATAACCTTTATCCTTTTCTCAACTAGAAGCCATGCAGAGTGGCGAAATTTTCAAACTCTTCGCGCTCAGAAGTCAGTTTATTTATAATCGCTGTTTCATCGCTATATCCAAGCGCCATACCACAGAACAGCATTTCATGATCCGCAAGACCAAGATGTTCTTGCAACGTTTCAGGCCAGCGGGCCCAGGCTTCTTGCGCACAGGTATGTAATCCGTATTCGCGGGCAAGCAGCATGATATTTTGCATGAACATTCCCAAGTCTGCATACTGGCCTATCTCCATCTGGCGATGCATAACAAAAAATATTCCAACCGGGGCATCAAAAAACCGAAAATTTCGAGACAGTTGCTTGAGTTTTCCCGGCAAATCATCCCGCGGAACGCCTATTAGCTCGTAAAGCATCTGCCCGACAATCCGTCGCCTCGTTTTATATGGATCCACCAATTCAGGTGGATATACGTTATATTCGGGATCTTCTTCTATCCCCTTTTTTAGCTTCCCAGCAATGTCATCTACGAGTGCCTTCAAGGGGTCATCGACCAGAACATGAACGTTCCACGGTTGAAGATTGCCGCCCGAAGGGGCTCGTTTGGCAATCTCCAAAATTTCGCGGATTATCTTTTCGGGAACAGGTGTCGGCAAAAATTGACGTATTGTCACACGTGTCTCAATTGCTTTTGAAACTCTCACCTCATTCTCCTGTTACCCGGAATGTGTTAAATCGCTTCAGGCTATTACAGCGCGGCCATTATTCAAAACAACCAAGTCACGTTCTTTAACCCGGCATCGGAATGATGTAATATTGTCGTCATGCCACATTTCCGTAACGATTGTCTCTCCAGGATATACTGGCGCAGAAAATCTCAATTTCAAGGATTTAAGTTTAGCCGGGTCATATCCACAAGCCTGCTTTACTAAAGCATGACCTGCAACACCAAGGGACGCCAATCCGTGCAGAATTGGGGCTTCAAATCCTGCAGATTTTGCGACCCGTGGATCCGCATGCAGTGGATTAAAATCGCCGCTTAATCGATAGATAAGAGCGGCCTGATCCAACGTTGGAAGCTCAACGATACTATCCGGCGCTCGATCAGGCAGCGTATGAGGTTTGGGCGCTTCAACCGCCGGTCCGCCAAAACCGCCATCTCCACGGCAAAAAGTCGTAGAAGACAGCGTCGCCAATAAATCACCACTTGCCTTTTCCCGGACTTCCCGGGTCGAGAACATTAACGCCCCACGACCTTCTCCCTTGTCGATGATCTCGGTGATCTTTGTTGTCCCGATAACCGTTCCCTTGGCCGGAAGCGTCTTGTGGATCTCGATACCTTGTTCCCCATGCAAAACCTTGACCCAATCAACCCCGAATTCTGGCTCCTTGAGAAAAAAGCCTGGATAGGCAAGGACGACAGACATAGTAGGCAAAGCCAGCATGTCCTCTTCATACGTGAAGCGCAGCTGATCCATATCCAACGGATCCATGGAGACGCCGACGCCTAATGCATAAAGTATGCTGTCTTTTGTCGTATAAGTCTGCTCGATATCATCGAACTTCCAATTTATAAGCTTATCATAATCGATCGCCATAATTTCCTCCTTACACCGGATCCCAGCAGAACACATCGCCAGACCGCTCAAGAGGTACTAGAGAGGATTTTATAGCCGGCCCAAACCGCGATGCGACCGTCTCAGGTGTCCAGCCTTCAGACGCCTGCAAGTTTCGTATCGGACGGGGCTGGCTCATCAGACACATCTCATTGTTCCGGACAACAAAAATCTGGCCCGTAATATCCGCTGCCGCATCTGCCAAAAGATAAACGGCAAGCGGTGCAATTTTTTCCGGGGTCATTTGCTGAATTTTTGCAACGCGTTCACGCTCCGCGTCAGTTCCTTGTGGAATAGTGCCAATCAAGCGAGACCATGCAAAGGGTGAAATACAGTTCGAGCGTACGCCAAAACGAGACATATCCAAAGCAATGGATCGGGACAAACCGGCAATACCGAGTTTTGCAGCCGCATAGTTGGCCTGTCCAAAATTGCCAATCAAGCCGGACGTAGATGTCATATGAACGAATGAGCCAGTTTGTTGTTCCCTAAAATAAGGCGCAGCAGCCCGGCTAACGTTAAAAGTGCCTTTTAGATGGACCGCAATAACCGCATCAAATTCAGCTTCCGACATTTTATGAAAAATAACATCCCGAAGAATTCCTGCATTATTTACAATACAGTCAATACTTCCGAAGTTAGAACGTGCGTCTTCAATCATCTGACCGGCATCATCAGCATTAGCCACATTTCCGAAATTGGCAATCGCCTCTCCGCCCGCATCTGCAATAGTCTTAACAACTTCCATCGCAGGAATTTGATCGGCGCCATCGCCTTGCTCCGTTCCGCCGAGATCATTGACAACGACTTTCGCACCATGCTCAGCAGCCATAATCGCTATTCCACGGCCAATCCCACGACCTGCGCCGGTGACAACAACAACTTTACCTTGAAGCATTTTTTCTTCTGACATCTCAGTCCCTTTATTCTTGTTTTTTATAAATCCACGAGACACTAACATTCATGAATGAATGTTTCAATCGGCAAATCAGTGAGCCAGAAGTTTTCATGGCCTTATGTAGAATTATAAACAATGGCTTGCCGTCGTCGACAAAAATATTGGCGTCCGGTCAAAAGTTTAGTCACCGAAAAGGCAGACTACTTTTTCCCAGCTTTGGAAAGCGACTGTATAGAAGACGAGGCTACCACTTTTCTTTCGTTTGCGTAGGCTTCGTGATTCCGCTCAATGTCTTTCGAATTATAGTAGTAGTTTACTAGTAATCCTGCCGACTGAAACAGCCCGTTGGCGGATTTGTCTCCCATCCAATTAAGTTGTTCCAGTCGCGCACCGTTGCCAAGGTGAAAGCGAGCCACGGGATCAAGCGGCCGTTCCCGGCTTTTCTCGTTAACCAAATAATGCGCACACAATTTTTCCAAAGGTTCTTTTAACTGATCCGTGACGGATGAGCTTTTGAACCACTCTTTTTCCTTAAGCAAAGATTTAGCGGCTCCAATTTCTTTAAAAGGAATACCCCCAACTTTGCCCTTTACAGAATTGAGCCATTTCATAAACCCTGGAATTGGAGATAATGTCGCAAAATGCTTAAGGTTCGGCAGTTCCGTTGAGAGTTCAGCCACAACTTGTTTAATCAAGAAATTACCAAAACTTATACCTTTTAAACCATCCTGACAGTTACTAATGGAATAAAAAATAGCGGTATCTGCTTTACGCGGATCTCCCCTCTCCGCTTCCTGTTGCAATAAAGGTTGCACCGCATCGGCCAATCCTTTCACCAGGGCAACTTCAACAAAGATCAGCGGTTCATCGGGCAAGGCCGGATGAAAAAATGCAAAGCATCTCCTGTCACTGTCCAGACGCCGACGCAAATCTTCCCACCCATCAATTTCATGTACGGCTTCATACTCAATCAATTTTTCAAGAATAACTGCTGGTGTGCGCCAATCGATCCGTTCCAGAGACAGAAAACCGCGATTGAACCACGAGCTAAGGAGATGACGCAAGTCATTGTCGACGGACTTTAACTGTGGATATTCTTTTAGTTGGCTCACCAGAAATTTGCGCATCCCAACAATAGCGGCTGTTCCTCCAGGCGCAAAATTCACCCGGCGCATAAGTTCCTGTCGCGGCGCCTCGATGGCGGCACTCAAATATTGATAATTCTGCGGACTTTGGTCCATCTGATAGGCGGACACCGCTTTATCAATACGGGCCTGATCCGGTGACATTTCATTATCCAAAAACAATAAAAAGTCGAGTTGATCCTTTTCCGACAACCCTGCCCAAACCTCAACAACTTCTCTCGCAAGCGCCATCCCAGACGCCTCGCCTTTCTGCGTCAATAAATCCCGACAAAGACCCTCAATACTGTGATTTCGGGTTTTACCTGTTCCCAAATCCAGCAGGTCCCGCCCCGTGTCAGCAATCGAATTAAATATCTGTGAAACAAATGTCGGACTCATCGTCTATATTATCCCATTATTTTAGTTGGCAACCAAGTCGCAATTTCTGGAAATACGCATAAAATAACAATACCAAGAACCATGCACAGCATAAAAGGAAGTGCGCCTTTTAAAATTGTTGGCAGTGAAATTTCCGGGGCGATCCCATTAATCACATACAGATTTAATCCCACTGGCGGCGTTATCAAACCAATTTCCATATTTATAGTCAAAATAACAGCAAACCAATAGGGATCAAATCCCGCACTTATAATAATGGGGAGCAAAATGGGCGCTGTCATGACAATCACGGCAACCGGCGGTAAAAAGAAACCTGCAATTAATAAAAAGACATTGATCATACCCATCAACACCCATTTATTGACGTCCAAGGCTGCAATATACTCGGCAACGGACTGAGTAACGAACAAGCTTGATAAGGTATAAGCAAACAGCGCTGATGATCCGATGATCATCAAGATCATAACGCTTTCACGGGTTGAACTACTGAGTATAGCCCATATCTTTTTTGGTTGAAAGATTTTGTAGATTACCGCGACCAATATGAGACAGAATAAGGCGCCGACCCCCGCGGCTTCTGATGGTGTAGCGACACCGCCATAGAGGACAAATAAAATACCGACGACAATGGCTAAAAACGGGGCAACACGCGGAAGGATTTCGAATTTCTGACGCCAGGAAAAACTCCCTATTTTCTCGCGAAAATCGTACCCACTACGCCAAGCGTAGAAAATAGCCCAGGCCATAAATAAAACCGTCAGTAATAACCCAGGCAGTACACCTGCCAGGAAAAGCCGGCCGATCGAGGTTTCTGTAGCAATACCATAGACAATCATCGTGACTGAGGGTGGTATTAATATTCCCAATGTCCCACCCGCGGCGATAGCTCCGGTTGCCAGACTATCGGGATATCCCCGCTTTTGCATCTCCGGAATACCCATTTTGCCGATAGCAGCGCAAGTAGCTGGTGAAGATCCACTCAGCGCTGCAAAAACAGAACAAGCTCCGATGTTGGAAATAATTAACCCGCCGGGTACACGGGTCAACCACCGGTCAAGAGCTTCGAAGAGATCTTTACCCGCTGGAGACGACGCAACGGCGGCGCCCATAACAATGAACATGGGAATGGAGACAAGCGAGAATTCACCAATTCCTGCAAAAAAGGTTTCCGCAATAACAGTAAGACTATCCACTCCCTCAAAAAACGTTAGAAAAGCGATGGAAACAAGGCCCAGTCCGAAGGCAACAGGCATCCCGGTTGCCAAGAGAAGTATAACGACAACTGCAGCAAGCAGGCCGACAAGGAGCGGATCCATTTTATTCCCCCTCCATCAGATTATCAGGCTTTGCAAAAGGTTCTTGAAGATTAAAAGCAATAGCAAGAATCTCTGCAATGTATTGAATGCACAACAACATTAAACCCACAAACATGGGTAAATAGGGGATCCATAACGGTAATTCCCATATAGTATCTGTCCGCCACCCGTTCTCGTATGCTTCGAAGAAAAAATCATAAGATTGCCAGGTCAAAACGGCACAAAAAGTAAGCGCCAATGCAGCAGCAACGAGCGCAAGTACTTTTCGTCCTGTCCGCGGCAAATAATGTGGCAACAAATCTACATTTACATGCCCTTTGACCAATAAGACATAAGGACTGCCCAGAAAAGTCGCGGCCACGATCGCATAGGTGACATATTCCGTCTGCCAGGCCGTTGACGCGTTGAGAAAATAACGCAAGACGACCATTTGACAGACGACTAGAATGGCAGAGGTGACGAGCAACGCCGCCAATACACCAAACAGCCTTGAAAGAAATTGAATGAATTGGATAAAGCTAGACATATCTGTTCCCTGTCGAGGGTAAAACGAAAAACTCCCGGCATTGCCCCCTCGACAATACCGGGAGTTTTCGGCAATCGATTTAGTCGACAGCCAAGGCTTTCTTGATCAAAACATCGCCGCCCGGAACTTTTTCCGAGAACGATTTATAAGATGTTTCATTGGCAATATCACGCCACGCTTTCGCCTGTTCTGGCGTCATGGTCACGACTTCGACGCCCGCATCTGTATATGCTTTTACAAGCTTGTCATCGAGCCCTTTGGCTGCGCCAAAGAAAAACTCTTCCGCAACTTTACCTGCGGCCATCAAAGCGTCTTGCTGCTCTTTCGTTAGTTTGTCGTAACTTTTCTTGGACATCAAAAGTGGTTCATACATAAACCACAGGGCATTGTCTCCAGGTGCTGTTAGGCATTTTGCTTGCTCATAAATTCGATAGGAAACGAAACTGCCTGAGCTTGTATTAGCTGCATCCAGAACTCCTGTCTGCATCGCATTATAGATTTCAGAACTGGGCATGGAAGCAATGGAGGCACCGGCACCAACGAGCATTTGCTCAAAAGCTTTACCGGCTGCTCTCGTTACCTGCCCTTTCATTGTCTCAGGGCCTGTAATGCATGTTGTTTTGGAAGCGAAACCTCCAGCCAACCAGGCGTCCGCAAGCACGACAATCCCTGCATCATTGATGATTTTCTTAATATCATCCATGAAGGGTGAGCTATTTAGGCGCATGGCATGGTCGTGGTTCTTCACAAGACCAGGCATCAGTGTTGCGTCAAATTCCGGATGACGGCCGGCCGCATAGGCCAATGGAAAGGCAGAAATATCAAGTTGCCCCTTAACCATCGCACCCCATTGTTCTTTGGGCTTGTATAGACTCTTTCCGGGATAAACCTTCACGTCGATACCGACGTCAGCATTACCAACTTCTCGGGCAATTATTTGCACCATTTCATCGCGCACATCGCCTTTACCACCTGGCCATTGATGCGAGGCCTTAAGGGTTTCTGCCTGCGCGGAAAAGCCTGTTAGGGCGGCCATTCCGACGCCCATTGCCACTGCCAGCGGCACGCTCTTTAATAATAATTTTTTTGTTTTCATTTTGATGTTCCTCCCAGAACCGGAAACGCTTTGAAACTTTTCAACGCGATAGAATAAATTGCCGCCTGCCTTCTTTATCGGAGATCGACTAAGAAGAATTGTATGTGACAAATTACTTCTTGTATACAAAAATTAATTCCCTGCACACATAATTGATGATAGACTAATCGGAAATCAGAAATGGATGTATTATGTCAACTTCGAGAGCAAGTGAACTTTTACCTGTATTAGAGCAAGAAATAGTGACGGGCACCCTGTCGCCAGGAACAAGGTTGGACGAAACCCTTCTTGCCGAGCGATTTGGCGTATCACGAACACCAGTCCGTGAAGCTTTAAATCGTTTGTCAGCAACGGGATTGATTGAGATCAGACCAAGACGCGGGGCAATCGTCGCTGAAATTTCCGTTCAGGACCTCATGAACATGTTTGAAGTCATGGCAGAGCTCGAAGCCACGTGTGCTAAATTGGCGGCGAGACGTATTACGCCGGACGAGAAAAAAGCTCTGTTAGAAGCTCATGAAGAATGTGATTCACTTGCTGGTGGCGATCAACATGATATGTATTATGAGCGCAACACTCACATGCATAACTTGATCTATCAGGCGAGCCATAATAATTTCTTAGAAAAACAAACAAAAGAACTTCGTCAACGGTTATCCCCTCACCGCCGGTTACAGGTTCGAATTCCTGGACGAATGGTCTCATCTTCGAATGAACATGGCGCACTGGTAACTGCCATTCTGGACGGGAATTCAAAGCTTGCAGAAAAACTAACCCGCGACCATGTTGCCATACAAGGGGAGCGATTTACCGATTTCCTTGCTACGCTTCCAGCCCACTATCTTCGTAATTCCGCCTAGCGATTAAAAGTACCGATAACACATTATGACAAATAAAAATCTTTACACGCTTTTCGAAGATCATTTTCCATCTGACAAATCAGCGATAGCTTTCGAAGGACCAGATGTTCAAACTTTTAGTTTTGAACAAATCGTTATTCGGTCTGCACAGATGGCTAATTTTATGACGGATCTCGGCGCAAAGCCCGGCGACCGGGTGGCGGTCCAAGTTGGAAAGTCTGTGGAAGCTGTAATACTTTATCTCGCCTGCTTACGTGCCGGATTAGTGTATCTGCCACTGAATACAGCCTACAAGGCTGCGGAAATCGAATATTTTGTTGGCGACGCATCGCCTGCCCTCGTCATTTGCGACCCCTCCTCTTTATCTGAAATCTCCAAAATTTCTACAAAAGCAGGTGTATTGGAAGTCCTGACCCTCAATGCAGAAGGTAGAGGTAATCTGACCGAAGGCGCCGCAAATTGCTCCTTTGACTTTACTACTGTAAGCCGTGCCTCAGATGATCTGGCAGCAATCCTGTACACGTCTGGGACGACCGGCCGATCCAAGGGTGCCATGCTTACACATGACAATCTGGCTTCTAATGCCCTGTCCTTGCACAAAACCTGGCGTTTTGACGAAGACGATGTGCTGCTGCACGCGCTTCCCATATTTCACGTTCATGGGTTATTCGTCGCTCTGCATTGCGCACTTTTGAATGGTAGTAAAATAATCTTTTTGACGAAATTTGATGCTTTGACTGTTACTGAATATCTCCCAAGCTCAACGGTGTTTATGGGAGTTCCGACATTTTATGTTCGCCTTCTATCTGAGCTGGGATTGACAAGCGAAATCTGTCGTAATATGCGCTTGTTCACGGCGGGCTCCGCTCCTTTGCTTGAAGAAACCTTTAGTGCTTTTTCAGAAAAAACAGGCCACGTTATTCTTGAGCGCTATGGCATGACGGAAGCAGGAATGATTACCACGAACCCTTACGATGGCGAACGCAAAGCGGGCACAGTTGGATTCCCGTTGGATAACGACGTGCGCATAACGGATGATGACGGCAAAATTGTCCCCGATGGTGAAATTGGCATACTAGAAATCAAAGGCCCTAATGTTTTCAAAGGGTATTGGCAGATGCCGGATAAAACGGCAGCTGAATTCAGAAGTGACGGCTTTTTTATAACTGGAGATATGACGCGCAAAGGCGATGATGGGTACTATCGAATTGTCGGGCGCTCAAAAGACCTCATTATTTCGGGGGGATATAATGTTTATCCAAAAGAAATCGAAAGCTTCATCGATGAAATGCCGACTGTTGAAGAAAGCGCTGTAGTTGGGCGACCCCATGTTGATTTTGGAGAGGCTGTGGTTGCATTTGTTGTGCCGACTGCCAGTACATCTGGCTTGCAGGCCTCAGACGTCACAGCTTTCATTAAGGAGAAATTGGCAAATTTTAAAGTGCCAAAACAAGTTTATATTGTCGATACGCTACCGCGCAATACAATGGGAAAAGTACAGAAAAACGCTCTACGCGAACTCGCATTGAAAGACGCCTAAACTGGAATTTATCAGGCTTCCTGTCGTTTCAAATATGCATTGACTTTGGCACGGTTCCCGCAAGTGGACATGGAGCACCAACGTCGCCGCCCATTTCGGGACAAATTTACAAAATATAAACCGCAATCGTCATTTGCGCATATTTTCGTCTTATCCGGATGATCAGAAGCCAAGAAATCAGCTATGTCACGAACGATTGGAAAAAGAAGTTTTTCTGGTCCCTCTTCCGCGATAACCGTTTTTAGCTCCAGGCCATCTTCTGACGGCACAACTTTATGAAAGCTCTTAAAGACTACCAAATGGCTGTTGATTTCTTCGAAAAATCCAGGATCCGCCGGCCACCCTTGAGCCATTTGCGTCAATACGGATTTAAACATTGTCCGCAGCTTCGTCAAACTATCCACAACGGCCTGACACCGATCAGGATTTTGAAACAAAAACATATGCAAATCAGAGGCTTCATCTTCGTGAAGATGGCCGTGGGATTTCAAAAAGGTTAGAAGATCTTCAAACGTACTAAGGCCGTCAGCTTCTTGGCCAACACGCTCATGGCTATTGGCAAAATCAATTGCCAGGCGACCGCCCAATGTATAATACCCTTCTGTATTCACAACTCCTGCTTTCACAAGAGCACCTATCTTCGCCACACGTCTACTCCGATTATTCCGTACAAAAAAAATCGTTAATTCAACGATTAACTGAACTCTACACCATTAAATATGGTTATACTAGTTTAAATGCCAAAAAATTAACCATATTTTTGATATTCCCAATTATCTAAAAATTAAAGATAATCTTCTAAATACTTGTTTTACATACTATATATTGATTAATAGCTCTGAACCATATCTCGCTCGAGAACAAAGAACACCATTTTATCTTCGCAACGCTTTCTAAAAGAATGACATACTCGTGAAATCCGGCGAAATTATGGTAAGATCAAAAAGTACTTACCACGCTTCTGCAACAAGAGCGGACAAACAATTGTTTTTTAACAATGTTTCTTCCAATTTCGCCCTGCCACCTACTTTGCGTAATTTATCTTTCAGTGCATGATGTGACCGAGCTGAATATTTGACGGCTTGTTGATTAAATGCACCCTTTGGCAACTCGACGGTGAATTCTGAAGCCTCTTCAAACACTGCTTTGGAATTAGCGACACTCCATGGCAAGTATAAGTTCCCGATTTCTGCCTTTATCAGTGGTTCCAATGTGGGAGCAAGATGTTCCCACTCTTCCCACTCCCCCATATTTTTTGGATCCAGCATTCGTTCAATCCAGGAAACAATTTCGGGAAATTTCTTGATAATGAGGGACTTCGTTGTCGGCTGCAACATGCAGCTATACAACTGCCCCCAAATTCCAAAATCGGCAAAACTAGGTCGCCCCCCAAATATATAGGGTCTGCGCTTCAAATGGAGTTCAAGCAGCATCAGAAGTGTATCGAGGGAACTCTCAATGATTTCCTTTGTACCTTCATGGGAACCGACAAACCGTAACCGAGGGACCATCCTCGCGCGGATTTGCACTGCCAGTTGTTCCCTTGCATTAGCATCACCATTGGGTAACGCAGATTGCGCCAAGCCATCCGCCACGGCAATTTGATCAACATCATTCCACCAACGATAATGAAACATGGGTTTATTAACCCATTCGTCTCCATAATCTTCAAGAAGAAAGGATAAGAAAGACAATTCAGTATCATCTGGCCGAATGCTATTTTCAGGGAAACGCGTTTCCATCAACTCCATTATAGGCGTAGAATCTTGTAGAACTTCATTTTTTGGTCCAGCCACAAGAGGGATAAGCGGCAGTTTGGCTAGCGCTCTAAATTCCGCAAAATTTTCATGGGTTCTTGGGCGCCATTCATGCGGAATGTTCTTATATCTAAAATAGGATCTGACTTTAACTGAAAACGGTGAGTATTCAGAACCATAGAGTATGTAGCTTTTTTCGGACATTGTTCCCCACCACTATTTTAAGCTTCTCAAATTATTGCAATTTGCCGACCCTATACAACACTAGTGAATGTTCTCAAAAAACTCAAAAAAGTTCTTTGGGACTCAGTATTCTGTTATAAACAATGCATAAAAAACAAAAGGAAAAGAAGCTTAATTATGAATATTTCCAATTATTTCTCTCCGACCTATGCCGTTGCCCGCCAAAAATTTTTAGACGCCTGTAATGCTCTCGAAATTCCTGTTGAAAACCATTTGAACGATGAGGCGAAAGGGGCGGAAGGTGAAGAGTTATATATGGATGTTGCCAGAATTGGCCCTATTAATGCCAGTAAAGTTCTAATTATCTCATCAGGAACACATGGCGGAGAAGGGTTTTGTGGATCCGGTGTTCAAGTCGGGATGTTGCAAAACGACATGTTTACCAAATTGCCTCAGGATACAGCCGTTTTGCTTATCCATGCGATCAATCCCTATGGATTTTCGCATGTGCGTCGCGTGAACGAGAATAACATCGATCTTAATCGCAACTTCCTCGATTATTCGAAAGGTCTTCCCGAGAACCCGGCCTATGCTGACGTGCATCCCCTGATAATCCCGGATGATTGGGATGGTCCCGCGCGAGCAGCCGCGGATACAAAAATTGAAGACTACATCGCAGATAAAGGGCTTTCGACTTATCAAGCCGCTGTAAGTGGCGGACAGCATATTCACGAAGACGGAATCTTTTTTGGCGGCTTTGGACCTTCCTGGACGAACAAAACGTTGCGCAATGTAGTTTCCAAACACGCCGGCAGCAGCAAGCATCTGGCGCTGTTGGATTTTCATACAGGTTTGGGCCCCTATGGTCATGGAGAACCCATATATGTGGGTAATCCTGAAGGTTTATCCCGTGCTATGGAATGGTATGGGGACGACGTTACGTCGCCGGAAGCGGGCACTTCATCGTCCGCGGTTGTACGCGGTACGATCGATAACGGCGTCACTCAAATGGCACCTAACGCTTCGCATACATGCGTCGCTATTGAATACGGTACTCTTCCGGTGATAGAGGTGTTAAATGCACTACGTGCAGACAATTGGCTCTATGTTAAAGGCGATAAGGATAGTGAACAGGGAAAAGCCATCAAAAAACAAGTTCGCGATGCTTTTTACTGCGATGCGGATGACTGGAAGGAAATGATTTGGACCAGAGGTATTTCTATGATCCAAATGGCCTTAGTTGGACTAAATAAAGCCTGACGCGTATTAATTTTTAGGCCTAGATTATACGACTAATGTCGTAAAAGTCGCCTAAAATCTGCCAGTAGCTATAGGTGTTTCGTGTATATAAGTTATGCTCAATTTAGATCTGCCTCATACATCTTCAAGCTCAAGCCCCTTGTGAGACAATTTATCCAACCTAGGCATAAGGTCGAGTAATTCACGCGTATAAGCAGCCTGCGGATTTTCAAAAAGAGTTTCCGTCGCCGAGATTTCCACGAGTTTTCCCATCTTCATGACGCCAACCCGATCGCACATCTGGCGGATAACAGGCAAGTCATGGCTAATAAACAACATCGTCAAACCCAGCTCTTCCTGCAAGTCCTTGAGAAGATTTAAAATCTGCGCCTGAATAGAAACGTCCAGTGCTGAAGTAGGTTCGTCACATATCAAAAACCGGGGCCGCGTTGCCAAAGCCCTTGCAATAGAAATACGCTGCCTCTGCCCACCAGAAAACTCATGAGGAAACCGGACAGCGGCCTGCGCTCCCAATCCTACATGATCCAGCAAATCCATTACAATTTTCTCAACTTCCTGATTGCTGGACGCCAATTTATGAAATCTGATTGGTTCGGCAACAATATCAAGAACGCGCATCCGACCATTCAACGAAGAAAATGGATCCTGAAAAATCATCTGCATTTGTCTACGGAAATAGTCCAACTTGTCCGCTGTTTTGATTTTAGTCAGATCTGTACCGGCAAAATTAACTTCGCCTGCCGCTGGATTGTAAAGGCTACATACCATACGTGCGACTGTTGATTTTCCGCTACCGCTCTCGCCAACCAAGCCAAAAACTTCACCTTGTTCGATATCGAAGGACACGTCATCGACGGCATTAAACATGATGCGATTGCGCTTCAACAATGCTGGTTTAGTTACGAATGTCATAACCAAGTTTTTCAAGCTTAAAAGTGGACCATCTACATCGTCGAAATCTCTTACTTTCCCAAGCCAATGTGTGGAGAGATCAAGATCTTTAGTTCGCTCGCCCTCTTCCTCAATGTAATTTACCATTGGAAATCTTTTGAGGCGAATATCCGGGCGCGGAACAGCGCTAATCAAACTTCTTGTGTACGGGTGATCAGGATCACCCAGAATTTTCGCAGTTGTTCCTTCTTCCACCAATTTACCGTGATACATTACAGCCACACGATCTGTAATATCCGCAATAACGCCCATGTCATGGGTGATAATCAGCATACCAACTTGCTTGTCTTTACAAAGCCGGCGCATCAATTCCAGTATTTGAGCCTGGATAGATACATCAAGTGCTGTAGTAGGTTCGTCCGCTATAATAACTTCCGGTTCAGCGCATAAAGCGAGTGCGATAACAACGCGCTGCCGCATACCGCCCGAAAACTGATGCGGATAGTTTTTAATACGCATTTCCGGGTCAGGAATACCAACTTGCCGTAGTAAATCTACTGCTCGTTCCTGAGATTTTGCTTCGCCAAGCTTCAAATGCAATTCAATGGTTTCCACAAGCTGTTGCTCAACCGTTTGTAACGGGTCAAGCGACGTCAATGGGTCCTGAAAAATCATTCCGATGCGACGTCCGCGAATTTTTCGCTTATCTTCTGCGGATAACGTGTCGATTTGCTCTGTTTTCAATAGCACATGACCTTTGGTCATTTCGCCCGGCGGCTCTAACAAGCCAATAACGGCATTCCCTATTGTTGACTTGCCTGCGCCAGATTCACCAACCACTCCCAACACTTCGCCGGGTTGGACGGTCAAAGTAACATTATCCACCGCAACAACCGTACCATGACGGCTGGGAAATTCGATCCGGAGGTTATTGATATTAAGTAGATCCATAGTCGCCTCCTATCGTAATTTTGGATTAAGAGCGTCACGTAACCAGTCGCCCAAAAGATTAACAGCAAGCACCAAAATCACCAGGGCTGCGCCCGGAAAAATAGTGATCCACCAATCACCCGAAAACAGATATTCGTTACCAATTCGGATGAGAGTTCCCAAAGACGGCGTTGTTGGTGGCACACCAACACCCAAGAACGATAAAGTCGCCTCAGTGATAATAGCGAGAGCTAAATGGATCGTCGCGATAACCATTACGGGACCCATAACGTTTGGAAGGACGTGACGACGTAAAATAGTCATAGGTCGAATTCCAATCACGCGAGCGGCCTGAACATATTCTTTGTTCTTTTCGACAAGCGTTGACCCACGTACCGTACGCGCATACTGCACCCAGCCCGAGATTCCAATGGCGAAAATCAAGACATAAATGGATAAATCTGTGTGCATTTCTTTAGGGACAATGCCCCGCGCAACGCCGTCGATCAGCAACGCAATCAGGATTGCAGGGAACGAAAGCTGGATATCAGCAATACGCATGATAATGGCATCGGTACGGCCGCCAACATATCCGCTGATCAAACCGAGAGCAATGCCCACTACCATCGCGAAAACCACAGATGAGAAGCCGACGATTAGTGAAATGCGCGCACCATATAAAATAGTCGAGAGAATTCCCCGTCCCTGATCAT
This sequence comes from Sneathiella sp., assembly GCF_036960985.1. Lineage (NCBI taxonomy): Bacteria > Pseudomonadati > Pseudomonadota > Alphaproteobacteria > Sneathiellales > Sneathiellaceae > Sneathiella > Sneathiella sp. Next base: position 15,862 of record NZ_JBALWD010000024.1, read on the forward strand.
CTGTTCCAAGTAAAAACCGGGCATCGCCAAAATCATTCCATGCCGGTGGCATGCTCGCATCCATAATATCAATAACGATCAGATCAAACGGATCCTGCGGTGCCAATAACGGTGCGAAGACAGCACCGAGGATCATAATCATTGTTACAACTAAGGACACAATTGCAACCGGGCTAGCCTTAAAACTAAACCAAACATCACTATTAAAGAAGCGCTGCAGGCGTGACTTTTCTATTGTTTGTTCCATGCAGCTCTCCTAGGTGTCACTATCCGCACGCAAGCGCGGATCGACAGCAAAATAAAGGATATCAACCACCATATTAATCACTACGAAAAAGAAAGCGATCAGGACGAGATACGCAGCCATTATCGGAATGTCCACGTCAGCAATAGCCTGAACAAAGAGCAGGCCCATGCCAGGCCACTGGAAGACACTTTCCGTAATAATGGCGAAAGCAATTAGCGATCCCAGTTGCAACCCTGTAATCGTAATAACCGGCACCAAGGTGTTTTTTAGCGCATGTTTAAAATGAACAGCGTGATCGGGCAGTCCACGCGCTCTTGCAAATTTTACGAAATCTGTACGCAGTACTTCAAGCATCTCTGCCCTCACAAGTCGCATTATTAAAGTCATCTGAAAGAGGGCCAGAGTTATGGACGGCAAAATAAGTGATTTTAGGCCCGAAATTGTCAGGAACCCTGTTGTCCACCAACCAAAGATATCAACAACATCCCCCCGTCCGAAAGTCGGCAGCCACCGAAGCACCACACCAAATAACAATATAAGAAGGATACCAATCAGAAAGGTCGGTAGCGACACACCTACTAATGAAAGGGCCATAATCGATTTAGAAAGCAACCCATTACGTCGCAAAGCCGTATAGACACCGCACGGAATACCGATACCAAGAGCAAGTATTGCGGATACAAAGGATAATTCCAATGTCGCAGACAGTCTTTCCAAAATAAGCCCGCTGACGGGCCGTCGATATTTGTAGGAAGTCCCAAAATCGCCCTGAATTGCGTTTAAAACAAAACGGCCATACTGAACAATAAATGGATCATTTAATCCCAATTGTTCTGTCAGTTCAGCGCGCTCTACGTCAGTGGTGTCCTGCCCCACCATGTTATTTACAGGATCTCCGACATAACGGAACATTGAAAACGCTATCAATGCGACGACCAACATGACAACTATTGACTGCAGCAATCGCTTAAAAATAAATGAAATCATTCTTTAAAACCAAATACAGGCGTAGAAAAGAAACAAGGCCTGCTCTTTGAAAAGCAGGCCTTGAATATAGCTAAGCTATTTTACGACGACGTACCGGTAATCCAGTACGTTGTCCGCACGTTGGTTTACAGTGACGCGATCGCTAACACCCCAAGACAAGGGCTGCTGGTGAATTGGCAAATAACCATATTCATTTTTGAGGATATCGAAAGCCTCAGAAATCATCGCATTCCGTTTATCTTGATCGGTTTCGCTGCCAACAGCAGCGGCAAGTTCATCAACTCTAGGATTACAATAGTTACCTAAGTTAAAGAGACCACGTTTGGTTTCTTTATTCTGACATGCGATCAGGGAAGACAATACGTTTTCGCTGTCCATTGTGCCTGGTGTCCAACCCAACAGATAAAAACTTGTATCATATCCGCCAGTTTCCAGAACTTTACCAAAATACTTGGATTTTGGTTGCGCTAGAACATTAACTTTAACACCAACTTTTGCCCACATTGATGCGGCTGCCTGACAGATTTTCTCGTCATTGACATACCGATTATTTGGGCAGTCAATCGTCACTTCAAATCCATCAGGATAACCAGCTTCGGCCAGCAATGCCTTCGCTTTTTCCGGATCATAAGCGTAAGGAAGGTTTAACGCTTCATTAAATCCATTGATCTGCGGTGCCACCATCAAACCGGCTGGCGTCGCTGCATTCCGCATCACTTTTTGCTTGATTGCATCAAGGTTTAACGCATGGGCCATCGCTTGGCGAACCTTGATATCCTTAAATGGATTTTTGCCTTTGATGTTGGAATATAGAAGCTCATCGCGTGACTGATCCATACCAAAGAAAATCGTCCGGGCTTCTGGACCCGCCAACGGTTTCACACCTTCGGATTCTTCCAGACGCTGCCAATCCTGAACTGGAACTGGATAAACCAAATCCAATTCACCTGAGACCAAAGCCGCCACACGTGTTGCGGCTTCTTTAATAGGCGTGAAATCGATTTGAGTTACATTTGAAGGAATTTCCTTCCAGTAGTTCTCATTACGAATCATAACCGTCTTAACGTCAGCCTGATTGCTTTTCACCATGAATGGCCCGGTTCCATTCGCATTCAAATTTGCGAAGTTACCCTTGTCGTCACCCGTGGCTGACGTGGCATTTGTCGTACCATTTGCCTCTGACCATTCTTTATCCATGATATAGAGGAAGTTTAGATCTCGTGTCAGAATTGGGTTCGGTGCTGGTGTTTCAACGAGAATTGTATAGTCATCTACTTTAGTGATGTTCTTAATTTTACCGGCGCGCGTTTTCTGGTCGGACCCTTTACTTCCAGCCCGTTGCCAAGTGAAAATCACATCATCAGCAGTGAAATCCTGTCCGCCATGAAACTTAACACCTTTGCGGAGTTTAAATTCCCATGTGGTCGGATTTACTGTTTTCCAGGATTCAGCCAATCCCGGAATAACCAACATATCGGCATCATAAAGAACCAAGCCTTCATATATATTGCCGAGCGTGCCGAGTAGGAAAGATTCATTAAGTGAATGCGGATCCAAAGAACTTAAGTCCCCCTGAAACGCAAATTTAAACTCTTTAGCCTGAACCGGTGCTGCAACTGCAATTGCAGCAGCGGCCACCGCGGCCAATAGTCCTGTTCGTAATTTCATGTTAACTCCCTGTCAGTTAAATAGTACTTGTTAGTGTGGCACCCAATTACGGGCTTTCTTTTAGCCGCATCATTAAAAATAACGTGCAGCCGTTAGAATTGAGACTAACCAATAGTTTTTTCTATGTCTATGGGCTTCCAAGCAAAATCATTACTTGCCTAATTGATCTATTAACTTGGTAATAAACCGTTCGGAGGCCTTCACTTGGCTAATTTCAATATACTCGTTCGGCTGGTGAGCGACGCCTATGGAACCTGGTCCGCAAATTACAGTCGAAAAACCGGCTTCCTGAAACTGACCCGCTTCTGCTGCATATGATACTGCACTCACATCATTCTGCCCGGTAATGGATTTACATAGCATTTCGGCCTCGCCATTATCTTCGGGCCGTAAAGCTGGAACAGTTGATGTTAGCTCAGTCACGATACTTGCTTCAGGTGCAATTTTTCTCATCTCCGGCAACAACTCAGTTTCGCAATAGTGATTAAATCTATCCACAAAACTCATAGGATTGTCTTCTGGAATGTGCCGAATATCCCAGAGAAATGTGCATTGTCGTGAAATAATATTCGCCGCTGTGCCACCATTAATTACGCCGCAGTGGATCGTCGTATAGGCTGGCGAAAACGGACTACTTGGAACTGCACGTTGCTTATTCTCTGCCATCATATCCGCAATAAAGCTAACTAGCCTCGCACCTGTCATCACCGCGCTAACACCATCCTCGACAAGACTACTATGCGCTTCACGTCCCGTGATCGTCGTTTTAAGCGTAATGATACCCTTATGTGCAGAGACAATATTCATCATTGTCGGTTCGCCAACGATAACAGCTCTTGGTTTTGGTATATTTTCGGCAATGCGTTCGATCATCAGCGGCGCGCCTATGCAGCCTACTTCCTCATCGAATGATAAAGCAAAATGAATAGGAGCCAACAATGGCTTTTCAAGCATTTTAGGCACAAGCGATAATGCTATTGCGGAAAAGCTTTTCATATCCGACGTCCCGCGTCCGTAAAGCTTTCCGTCTTTTTCAACAATAGTAAATGGATCGGTATCCCAAGGTTGACCATCAACTGGTACCACATCCGTATGCCCGGACAGCACGACGCCACCCTCAATATTCGGGCCTACAGTTGCATACAAATTTGCCTTTTGCCCCGTCTCATCAAACACCTTTTTTGACTCAACATTATGCCCTGCGAGATAGTCTGCGACAAAATCGATCAATTCTAAGTTGGAGTTTCTTGAAACCGTATCGAAGGACACGAGTTTTTCAATCATCTCCATCGCAGAGTAGATTTTTGTCACGAATTACTTTCCCCCATTATTGTTTGGCATCCACTTATATTCAAAACCATATACCAGCTTTTTGCAAAGAGATAGCCCGGATTTTTAAGTTAGATGGTCAATGATTACGCACAGTGGTTTTAATCAAGCAGCAAAACAAGTATTCCCAAAACGATCAGGGAAATACCAATCGCTTCAATCTTATTTGTCTTTTCTTTAAAATAAAAATATGAAACCAAAAAGGTGAAGACCAACTCTATTTGACCCAACGCGCGTACATACGCGGCATTTTGTAAAGTCATCGCAGTAAACCAACCAACAGATCCGAGCATTCCCGTCAAGCCAACAAAAATGGCGACGCGCCACGCTTTTATCACCTGCATGATCTGCCCGGGCTCTCGGATTGGTAAGTAAATAGTCATAACAATGGTTTGAAAGAAAAGAACGCAAACAAGCGTAAAAGCGGCCTGTATTATTGCCCCCTCCCCGCCGAGTGAAAGCGCAGCAGCGCGATATGAAACCGCAGAAATACCAAAAAAAGCGCCAGATAACAAACCGTAACCGGCGGCTTTACTGGTCCATCCTGTTAAAAACTCGCGAAACCCAAATGAACTGGTCGACATTGAAATGAGCAAAATGCCTACAAAACTAATTAGAATTGCCAAGCTTGCTCCATAACCCAAGCTTTCTCCCAGGATTACTGTACCGAAAATAGCCGCCTGTACGGTTTCGGTTTTTGAATATGTCGTTCCAACAGCGAAATTCTTTAAACTAAACAAAGAAACAAGGAGGGCTGTCGCGAGAATTTGAGCCAATCCGCCAACAGCTGCGAACATACCGAACTCAGTATTTAAAGACGGAATAGATAAATCCGTGAAGTAATCGAGACCGAGAATGTAAAGGAGTGCAAAAGGGGCTCCGAATATGAACCGGACATAGGTTGCGCCGCCTGTACTCAAGCGATCCTTAAGGTACTTTTGCATTGCTGTTCTAACATTTTGAAAGAACGCAGCAAAAATCGTAATGGGTATCCAGGCTTCCATCGGGGAGAATGTCTCGGTTTAGTTCTTAGTTTCCCTTATTGACGCAGATATTGTCTGGAAGTCAACTTTTCTAATAAATGCGTCAATTAAGACCATCAGACACGATCAAGATTATTACCTGAATAAAAATTAGTAATCACATTCCACATCGCCAAGTTCAACATAGACACTTTTAACTTGGGTAAAATGCTCCAGAGCACTGGCGGCATTTTCACGACCAATACCAGATTGTTTATACCCGCCGAAAGGAACTCCGATTGGCGTCAGATTGTAATTGTTAATCCAGCATGTTCCGGCTCTTAATTTGGCAACGACGCGATGCGCCCGCGCTAAATTTTGCGTAAAGACACCGGCAGACAGTCCCAACTCAGTATCATTTGCGCGGTTAATAACTTCATCTTCCTCGCGAAAACTCATAACCGACATAACGGGCCCAAATATTTCTTCTCGGCAAATTCGCATGTCATCTTGGCAAGCTGTAAAAATTGCAGGAGACATAAAGCTACCACCTGGAAGTTTCTTTACAGCGACCTCCTCACCGCCCGAGACCAAATATGCGCCTTCTTCAATGCCTAACCGGACATATTCAAGGACTTTTTCCAAATGGTTCTTGTTAATGAGCGAGCCCACTTGTGTTTTGCCATGCATTGGATCACCTATTGTCATTGCCTCAGTGCGTTCTTTTAAGGCGTCGATAAAATCGTCATGAATGTCTTCATGAACATATACTCTTGTACCGTTCGAACACACCTCACCTTGCGTATAAAAATTGGCATTCATCGCCGCGGAAACGGCGTTGTCCAGCTGGCTATCATCGAAAATTATAAGCGGCGACTTGCCGCCAAGTTCCATGGTGACATATTTAACTGTTTCAGCCGCATCTTTTAAAACTAGCTTCCCGGTCGGTACGGATCCAGTAAACGATATTTTATCTATATCTGGATGGCTAGCGAGAAGATGCCCGGTTTCACCCTTCCCATGAACAACGTTGTAGACACCATCAGGCAAACCAGCTTGCTTGAGCACTCCAGCTAACATAAACGCATTTGTCGGTGTCATTTCAGACGGTTTGAATATCATAGAATTGCCGCAGGCCAAGGCCGGTGCGGTTTTCCAACACGCAATCTGCATGGGGTAGTTCCACGCACCAATGCCTGCGCATATCCCCAATGGTTCCCGCCGTGTGTAGGCAAAGGCACTTGCGCCTAAATCATGATGATCGCCTTTAATATCAGCAGCCAATCCGCCGAAAAATTCCAACGCATCAGCACCGCTATCAATATCAACTACCATTGCTTCCGAAATTGGCTTGCCTGTATCCCGTACTTCTATCTCAGCCAATTCTTTACGGCGCTCACGAAGAATTTGCGAAGCCTTAATCAGGATACGACCTCTTTCCGTTCCACTCATAGCCGACCAAATGACAAATCCTTTCCGAGCCGCTACGACAGCTTTTTCGATATCACGTCGTCCCGCTTGTTCAACATCCGAAATCTTTTCTCCAGTTGCAGGGTTTGTATTTTCAAAATTTTTTCTAGAAATCGCCTTACAAGCTTTGCCGCCTATAAAAAGTGGTAAGTTCGTTTTGGTAGCCATTTCAATTCCTTAGTATTATTTGTTATACAGAGAACTATCTTTGTGAGTCTTGCCAGTTTTGAGATTTATAGACAGCCGCGTTACTTGCCGGTAGTGGCTCCGCGCCCTTTATCATGTCCGCAATTTTTTCGGCCATCATTATCGTTGGTGCGTTTAGATTGCCACTGACGATGCTCGGCATAATCGAACTATCGACTACCCTAAGATTTTCCGCACCATGGACCTTACCCGCATTATCGACAACTGACATTTTGTCCGTTCCCATTTTACAGGTACAGCTCGGATGATATGCCGTCTCTACTGTTTCTCGGACAAATGCATCAATTTCGTCATCAGTTTTAACATCTGCGCCTGGCGCCAACTCATTTCCGCGATATGGATCAAACCCAGCCTGTGCGAATATTTCTCTTGTAAGTTTAACGCCATCACGCAGCTCACGTCTGTCTTCTTCAGTAGAGTTGTAATTGGGCTCCAACAACGGCGCATCATCAATGTTTCCACTACGTAGAGCCATATACCCAATACTCTTGGAGCGCATGGGGCCAACATGTGCCTGATATCCATGCCTATCTGTCGGATTCCCCCCGTCGTATCGAACTGCCATCGGTAGAAAATGATACTGCAAATTAGGATGCTCAATTCCTGCTTTGCTCCGGATAAAGCCACCAGATTCAAAATGATTTGTCGCACCAAGGCCTTTTTTGAACAACATCCATTCCATGCCAACTTTCATTTTGGCCAATGGTGACATCACTTTGAAAAGCGTAATCGGCTGTGTGCATTCTTGCTGAACATAAAGTTCAAGATGATCCTGAAGATTCTGACCTACACCCGGAAGATCTATTTTTGGTGTAATCCCGAAATTGCGGAGTTGTTCTTCTGGTCCGATACCAGAAATCATCAATAGTTGTGGAGAGTTAATTGATCCGGCCGCACAAATTACCTCTCGGGTTGCCGTTACTGAATGTTTTTGACGGCCAGCGACATATTCAACACCTGTTGCCCTCACGCCTTCAAACAGAATTTGACGCGTTGATGCGCCTGTTCGTATCGTCAGATTGGATCGATGTTTAGCTGGATCAAGATAAGCGAGCGACGTACTCCATCGGCGACCCTTATGAACGGTCATGTCCATTCGGGCAACGCCTTCTTGCTGATGGCCATTCATATCTTCAGAAAACGGATACCCAGCCTGTTGCCCGGCTTCTATCCAAGCATGATATAAAGGATTATCACATGGACCGACGGATACGTTTAGAGGTCCATCCCCTCCCCGGTATTCATCGGCACCACGATCATATGTTTCGGCCTTTCTAAAATAGGGCAAACAGTTCGCATAGGACCAGTTCTCCAAACCTGGCATTTTAGCCCAGCTGTCGTAGTCTAGCGCATGCCCCCTTACATAGCACATGCCATTGATTGAGGACGATCCGCCAAGTGCTTTGCCGCGTGGCCAGTATATTTTCCGATTGTTCAGGTGTTTTTGCGGCTCAGTGTAATATTGCCAGGCAAGTGACGCGGTATGCATAGGATAACTCAGTGCCGACGGCATATGAACACGCCAATCCCACCAAGGTGCCCGGCCACCTGCCTCTAAAAGCAAGACCGTCACATCGCCGTCTTCGGAAAGCCTGTTCGCCAGCACAGCCCCGGCCGATCCTGCACCAATAATTACATAATCAAACGCGTCGATATTTGCCATTGTCTCTATCATAGGTATTAATGAATATGGGAGACTATAGCCTGCCAGTAATCCTGAACCTGTTTAAAGGGCGACATCGAATAAAACAAGGTCGCCATCAAGGTTTTTGAATATCTGAAAAACGCGTCTGGTTAATTTAGGAGATCCTTTAGGAGCGTCGCTGCTTCTTCCAATTGCCCATCCGTGTGTGCGGCAGAAACCTGGAACCTTAAACGAGCTTCTCCTTCTGGCACCACGGGAAAGCCAAAACCGGTGACGAAAATGCCGCGATCCAGAAGTTCAGATGCCAAATGGATCGCCGTTGCTGTTTCACCGACAATTACCGGTACAACTGCGCTGTCACCGGGAAGTGGGTTGAGGTTAAGTTCATTAAGACGTGCTCGAAACGCAGCGGCTTTCGTCTGTAACTTTGTAACACGCTCTGGGGATTGTTTTAGTAACTGTAGAGACTTTCTTCCAGCCGCCGCGACACTCGCAGGTAACGCATTCGAAAATAGATGTGGCCGGGATTTCTGGATAAGTGTTTCAGTCACAGGCTTTGGCCCTGCGACGAAGCCGCCAGTACCCGCGGCAAGCGCTTTTCCGAGTGTTCCGGTAAATATATCAATTTGATCCATCACACCGAAATGTTCAGCAGTACCCAATCCGGTGTGACCCATAACACCAAGGCCATGTGAATCATCGAGCACAACAATCGCATCGTATTTTTTTGCCAGCGCGACAATTTCATCAAGCCGTGCAATGTCTCCTTCCATCGAAAACACGCCGTCTGTTACGATCATCCTGGAGTCTGCATTTTGATGGGTCCGTAATTTTTCTTCCAAATCGCCCATATCGCTATGCTTGTAAACACCGCGAATTACTCCTTTTGCAGTCATTCGAATGCCGTCAATAAGGCTTGCATGGTTTAATTCATCGGACAGAATAACGTCACCAGGCCCTGTTATCGCGGAAAACAAGCCCGTATTCGCCGCCCAGCAGGAGGAATAGGTCAGGGCAGATTCCGTTCCATGAAAGGTCGCAAGTTCTTGCTCCAACTTTTGATGCACATCTTGAGTGCCACAAATAAAGCGAACGGATGCAGTGCTGGCTCCATATTCATCTAATGCTTTTTTCGCGGCCGCAATTATTTCGGGATGATTGGCGAACCCCAGATAATCATTTGACGAAAGAAGCGTTACTTCGCCCTTACCATGTAATTTTATTCGGGCGCCAATCGGGCTTACAATTGATTTGAGTCTTTTATAGTTCCCTGCCTCGTTTGCGGCATTTAGGTCTTTTTCTAATCTAGTAATCAAGGCTGAACTCATGCCGACAGCCTCTGTTCAACTTGCAGAAAATCCAAGACGACTTTCCCGCAAGCGCCCTCGTCCATCAAATCGAAACCGTATTGAAAATCCGTCGCCGGAATAACATGCGTAATCACCTTATCCAACAAATCTGGGTTTTTAAGCATAAAGGCCTCAACCTGATACCAAGTTTCATACATACGCCGCCCGGTCACCCCCAGAAGGCTGATGCCTTTCATCACCACTTTAGCACCAAGATCGAGCTCAACCGGGCCTCCAGGTATGCCCAAAAGCGCTACAATGGCACCCGGTGCCGCAAGATTTAGGGCCGCGTTGAGGGCCGCACCATTGCCGCTTACTTCAAGGACAACATCTGGACCGTGTCCGTTGGTTACATCGAGAATTTGATCATCACAATCTACCGAACGAGGATTAACAACCAAATCTATGTCCAAGCTTTGGGCAATGGCCGCGCGCGATTGATTTGGTTCCTGTACGATAACAGTACGAGCCCCATGCGCCGTGGCAATCGCTGCGGCGAATAATCCAATTGGGCCTCCACCAACAATCAAGACGTCCCGCGCAGTAACTTTAGCCGTAACGACCATATGCATTGCGTTCCCAACTGGATCATAAACCGCTGCATGACGATCTGGAATAGCATCCGGGACCCGCCAAAGATTTGAAGCAGGAATTTCTACCTGTTGGGCAAAAGCACCCGGCCGATCAACGCCGATAATGCAGGTATTTTCGCAAATATGTGCGTTGCCGGTCCGACAGAAATGGCATTCCCCACAGGCTATGTGGCATTCTGCGGAAACACGCTCACCAACATTATACCCGGTTACGCCTTCACCAAGAGCGCTGATAATACCAACAAATTCGTGACCGATTGTCATTGGTGTTATTATTCTGCTCGATGACCAGCTATCCCAGTTGTAAATATGATAATCAGTTCCGCATATTCCCGCCGCAATTACGTCTACCATGACCATGCCGCGCCCCGGTCCTTCTGGGAAGTCTCGGTCCGTTGACCAGATGCCGCGTGTGGCTTCGGTTTTAGCAATTGTAAACATGGCGCACCTATTTTCTAGACGTTGGATAAAAATCCGTTATACTGTATTTGTACACTATATTGGATTTAATTCCTGTCAATAGGAAAACCATGTCAGAGCAAAAAAATACTCCTCCTGCTGTCGGGCAAAACATAAATCGCCTGCGGAAAGAAAAACAGCTAACCCTTGATCAGCTGGCGGCTGTCTGTGGTGTTTCAAAATCTATGTTATCTCAGATAGAACGAAATGAGACAAATCCAACACTTGCTATCGTCTGGCGATTGGCGGAAGCGCTTGGTGAATCTATTGATGATCTCATAAAAGGGTCTGAGGATCAGCACAGTCTTACTGTCATCAATAATTCCTCGGTTCCGGTTCTAAACGATACCAAAGAACAATATAGCTTGAGAGTTCTAGGCCCTGCGAGCTTGGTCAATGACATGGAGTGGTATGAGCTAACCCTCAAACCGGGAGGGCAATTGACATCGGCGGCCCATACCGCAAGAACAACGGAACATCTCACAGTTCTTAGCGGCGAACTTGAAATTACTGCAGGCGCCGAAAAAGATCGTGTCCTTGAAGGTGAAACCGCACGATATGCGGCAGATCAGCCGCACTCGATTGGAAATCCATCAGATCAAGACGCCAGAGCATTACTTGTTGTGCTTATGGGAAAGCAAATTTGATCAAATAATAAGGATTGCCCGAAAGTCATTTACATTCGTTCGTGTCGGGCCTGTTTTTATCAAATCACCAAGGCTCTCAAAAAAGGAATAGGAGTCGTGACGCCCCAGATACTCTCGGGCGTCCAGAGATTGTGAGGAAGCTCTTAATCCGGAGGTTGGTGTAATGACGGCACCGGCATTATCCTCTGTCCCGTCAATGCCGTCTGTATCACACGCCAAGGCGAACACATTTTGCATTCCTTCGAGTGACACAAGCAAGCTTAGAAGAAATTCGCAATTTCGCCCACCCCGACCGGGCTTACCATCACTCTCTCTCACCGTTACCGTCGTTTCACCCCCTGAAAGCAGTACACAGGGCTTAGCTGCTGGTTGACCATGACTACTGACTTGCCGCGCAATGGACGCGAACACCTGCGCGACATCCCGGGCTTCTCCTTCGACACTATCACCCAGAATAATCGGTGTAACTCCCTGCGCTCGTGCGGCCTCTGCCGCAGCTTGTAGCGACACCTGAGGTGTAGTGATCATAATCGATTTGTTATTCAAAAAAATCGGATGATCAAGGCCTGGCGTGGATGAGCCTGTTGATTCCAAAAAAGACAAAACTGATTGAGGCGCCGAAATCCGATATTTGCTCAAAACGGCAAGAGCGTCTGCAGAGGAGGAAAGATCTGGAACCGTAGGCCCGGAAGCGATAATCGCAGGATCATCTCCAGGTACATCCGATATCATAAATGTAACGAGCTGCGCAGGCGCTGCTGCAATAGCTAAGCGCCCTCCTTTAATAGATGAAAGGTGCTTACGCAGTATATTCATTTCAGTGATGTTAGCACCGCAGGCCAGCAACTCTTTAGTCACCTGTTTCTTTTCATCTAAAGAAATGGAGCCTCCCGGTTTCGCCAATAAAGAGGACCCGCCGCCAGAAACAAGGCACAGAACAAGATCATCTTCTGTGAGATCTGTTAATAATCCCAAGATTTCATCCGCGGCCTTGGCACCTTCGGCATCAGGCATTGGATGCCCTGCTTCGATGACTTTTATGTATTCTAACGGCAATCCGTGAGCATATCTTGTAACCACTGTCCCCATCAGCGGTCCACGCCAATTATCCTCAACGGCCTTAGCCATTGAAGCGGCAGCCTTCCCTGCCCCAATCACGATGGTTCGACCCTTCGGTGGCGTTGGCAGATGTGCGGGCAGGCAATCCAATGGATCAGCAGCCAGGACCGCTACATTGAATAGAGATTTGAGAAATTCTTCTGGATGTTGCATCTCTACCTCTTTTTGGAGTTAGAGATGTCTATCCTATGCCCCTATGAATTGGCTAGCGTTTATTTAAGTACTTGTCAGCACATCATCTGCGTGGCGATCTGCTTTGCGCTGTGGCAAGCCATCTTTAATTTCATAATAGTCGCCCGCGTATTCTGTAAAAATATGAATACCTGAGGTTAACCCCGTGGGTTCATCCAGAGAGCCTGCCGCAATGCCCATGTTTCCACCTTTTTTCTCCGTCCAGAAAACACTGGATCCACAGCAATCGCAGAATCCCCGCTTTGCAAATTCGGAGGATTCATACCATTTCAATCCTTCGTCCTCCAAAAAAACAAGATTCTCCGGGTCACAAACTGTAAAGCCTGCTAGATATCCAGCGCTTTGCCGGCATTGTTTACAGTGGCAAATCGAAACCTGGCGCAAGGGTTGATATATTTCAAAACGTATCTTTCCGCATAAACAGCCGCCGGATGCGCGCACCAATTTTTCTTCAGCCATATACTTTCCTATTGCGATTTAGGCGACGACAACTTCAACTTTACAGTCATTAAAACAAGCGCCCTGTGACAAATCCGCCTTGGTAGTTGGCGCCAAAGCAGAAACGGTTTGGTCATTTGGAGTTGTCCTGAACCAGGAACCCTTTGGCGAATATAACACACCTTCGCGAACATTATCAGTTACTTTCAATGGCAAGAACACAGTACCGAGGTCATTATAAACCCGAACTTGCGCGCCATCTTCCAATCCACGGAATTTTGCATCTTCCGGATGCATTTCCAGCGAAGGCGTATCATCATTCGCCTTCACACCCCCAAATGTTGAGGTAATCATCTTACTTGAAGATGGTGTGACCAAGTAGAGCGGAAAACTATCTTCCAGCTTTGTATAAGTGGGAATGCCTTGACCAAAAGCTTCTGCCAGATACGTAGATTTTATTTCTATTTTACCACTCGGCGTTGACGGCATAACATTGTCAAACATAATAGTCTCACCAAGTGTAATTTCCATCGAAAGAGCAGTCCCCAGAGGTATTTCGCTAGGTTTGTGCTCCATCAAGCGCGGATCCGATGCATCAAGGGCATCATCGATAAGCTCTTTATCCGTGGCTTTAAAAATATCTTCGTTAAAACCAAATTTCGCAGCCAATCGCCGAAATATTTCCGTATTGGGAAGAGAATCGCCAACTGGATCAATTACGGCCTCTGCCCTTTGCACGTAAGGCTGGCCATAAGCACAAAATATATCTTCATGTTCAAAATGGGTGCACGCGGGAAGGATAATATCTGCGTATTTCATGCTGTCCGTCATAGCGACTTCACAGCCGACGATAAAGACGTCCTCTCTTTCAAGTCCCTTTTTGAGGAGATTTTGATCGGGGCATACAATGACAGGGTTATGGTTGTATATGAACAAACCCTTCAACGGAATATCCAGATCTTCTTCGACCAAATGCTGTCCAATATCCAAAATATTTAATGTCCGTGTGCCTTCTGGCACAAGATCTGGTCTCTGCAATTTGGCAGGCGTTTTTGGAAACAAACTTCCTGAACCGCCAATTAAACCACCGCCAGCTATCCCGAATTTTCCACATAGGGAAGGCAACGCAAAAATGGCCCGAATACCGTTCCCACCATTCTTGTTCCGCTCAAGACCGTTTCCGACGGAAAGTGCGGCCGGATTACTGTCATTGTAAAGTTGTGCAAATGCCCGGATATCTTCTACGGAAATCCCGCAGAGCTCCGAAGATTCCTCTATACTGTACGCACGTGCTTCTTGCATAAATTCTTCAGAGCCTTGAACATGCTGGTCAATAAAGTTTTGATCAAAGCCGCCAATGCGCTCCAATTCCACTGCAATAGCCCACGCGAGAATGAGATCCATACCAGGGCGCACAGCAAGATACATATCGGCTTGTTCCGCGATTTTAATACGTTTTGGGTCAATCACGACCAATTTCGCGCCATTTGCTTTCGCTATTTTTATGATTGGAGCTAAATGGAGATTGGAATAGGTAACGTTGTTGCCCCAAACCACAATCAATTTAGCTTTTGCAGCCTGCTCCGGTTGCATGGACGGTGTATCGCCGAAAGTCCCTTTATAGGCTTCTGATTTAATGCCACCGCATAACGACCGGCGATGCAATAAAGTTGCGCCCAACCGGTAAAAAAACCGAAGATCCATGGAGCCGCCGGCCAACAATCCATGGGGGCCTGAATAATTGAAAGGCATAATCGCTTGAGGCCCATGCTCTTCAATAATTTTGGAAAAATTTTCATAGACTGTATCAAGCGCTTCATCCCAGGAGATTGCCTGAAATTCGCCGGTCCCTTTTTTTCCAGTCCTTTTCAAGGGTGTGGTCAGGCGGTTTTCACCATGCACGAACTCTGGGTAATATCGCGCAACTTTGTTGCACACGACGCCACCAGTTAGCGGGTTTGCATTCGAACCACGTACTTTTTCCACTCTACCATCGTCTACGGTAACTGTGAAACTACAGGTATCGGGGCAATCTAACGGGCACACACTTGGAAGTTCAAGAGACATAATAAGATCCTCGTCAATCTTCAAAACAAAATTCTACAGCTTCATAGTGCTCCAATATTGGTCGATAAAAAAGGACCAATTCATCACAAATGAAGGTACCAATCGAAAACTCGCGAGAATCCGAAATTCGATAGATGACGCCGTCGAACAATGTGGGCTATATTGAGCGGACCGGCTTTGAAATTTTACTGAGTTTTATGGCAAAAACAATAGCACCAGCAGAATATAAGACTGACGATTTTTTGGAGCGCCCGATAACACTTCGCGCCTTCGACATGGAAGCTGGAGATAATGTTGCGCCACACCGACATAAATGGGGCCAGCTAGCTTACGCATCAACGGGTGTAATGACTGTGACCACCGAAGATGGTCGCTGGATGGTTCCGCAGGAACGGGCTGTCTGGATTCCCCCCGATATTTCCCACAGTGTCCAGACAAATGCTCAGCTTGAATTTAGAAGCGTCCACATTGCAGCGTCTCATTCGAATAGACTAACAAGCCAATGCAGGGTTATAAAAGTCAGTCCATTACTGAAAGCACTTATATTCAGAGCCGTCGATATCCCTAAAAACTATGAATCTGATACTGCAAATAGCAGAATAATGGAGGTCATCCTCGACCAAATTGAAGAAGCTGAAGATGCCCCGCTTCATCTTCCCATGCCAACTGACAGTCGATTACTCCGCATTGCAGAAATTCTTTTATCAAATCCAGCAAATGTCGAGTCATTGGAAAAATTGGCTAAGAGCAGTGGAGCCAGTGAACGAACACTGGCGCGCCTGTTTAAAAAAGAAACCGGTCTTACATTTGGAAAATGGCGTCAGCAAAGACGATTGTTGGCCGGCATTAGTCTTTTGACTGAAGGACAACCAGTAACCAATGTCGCCCTCGATTTGGGATATGAAAGCGTCAGTGCTTTCATCGCCATGTTTAAATCAGCACTGGGAACAACGCCATCTCGCTACCTCACTAAAAACAATTCCTTGCAGGAGTAAATACTAAATGCCTGAGCTGTTAAAGATTGGTGTCGCCGGTTGCGGTGAGATGGGTTTCCCTATGGCAAAAAATCTGTTGCAGAATGGATTTGATGTCAAAGGCTACGATATCAGGCATGACAGTAAGTTTCCCGGTTTCGAAAATCGCATGTGCAAATCCGCAGGACAGCTTGCGTCATTTTGCCCCATCGTCATTTCAGTAGTTCGCAATTGGCAACAGACACAAGATCTTTGCTTCGGCAAAAATGGTCTATTTACCGATGATGGAGCCCCAAATATTCTTATTATCAGCTCAACTTTATCTCCTAACATGATATTTGAGCTAAAGAATAGCCTTCCTAACTCCACTCAACTGATTGATGCTCCTATGTCCGGCGCCCCTTATAGCGCAGTAGATGGATCGCTGACTTTTATGGTGGGAGGAGATGAAAAGACCGTATCTGAATTAACGCCTGTATTGAAAGCCATGGGAAATGAAATAAATCATCTGGGACCAGTTGGTGCTGGCATGACCTGTAAAGTACTCAACAATATGTTGGCTGCAACATCTGTGGTAGCGGTCCGCGAAGTGATGGAAGCTGCAAAAAAGCTCGATTTCTCCATTGAAACTCTCCTTAATGTTGCAAGATCCAGTTCTGGAAGTACATGGTTTGGAAACAACATAGAGAAGATATCCTGGGCAAATGAGGGATATACTCCGGACAATACTATTGGGATATTGGAGAAGGATGTAAATTCTCTCCTTGATGCGACGCAGGGTCATTCTGAGCTTAGGATAAATAATTTTGCCCGTAGTATCATTGAAGAGCTCAGGCAATTATCTCCGATTGAAAAATCTTAAAAAACCGCTCCTCATATCATCGAATTTAGTGCATAATTTCGCTCACCAAACAATCATAGATAGCCATGCGAGTGAAGGCAAATGTACGACTATATTGTAATCGGTAGTGGCTCTGGCGGATCCGTAATCGCTAGCCGACTCACAGAAGATCCAAACATCAGTGTTTGTTTGTTAGAAGCCGGTAAACCGGACAAAAGTATCCTGATACATGCACCAATTGGGGTCGCCGCCATACTTCCGCGAAAGCTTTATAACTGGGGATTTCAAACGACACCTCAGCCGCACTTAAATAATCGGATGGGATACCAACCGCGCGGAAAAACGCTGGGTGGTTCTAGCTCCATAAACGCCATGCTTTATGTTCGCGGACATCGATCCGATTATGATGATTGGGCTTCAATGGGCAATAAGGGTTGGTCTTTCGAGGATGTCCTCCCCTATTTCAAAAAAGCGGAAAATAATGAACGGGGATCTGATAATTTACATGGAACAGGAGGGCCGTTGAACGTTGCCGATATTCGTTCAGCAATGCCTATCAGCGATGTTTTCCTCGATGCCGCCATGCAGGTCCAATATCCCTCAAACAAAGATTTCAATGGCCCCAATCAAGAAGGTGTCGGAAGCTATCAGGTTACCCAGAAGAACGGGGAGCGATGGAGCGCAGCGAAAGGGTACTTAACACCAAATCTTTCCCGCCCCAATCTTCATATTATCACCGACGCGCATGCAACGAAGTTATTATTTGAAAATAAGAAGGCAACGGGTCTGGCCTATATCAAAGGCAAAAAACCCCACACAATTACTGCCCGACGTGAAATCATATTATGTGGCGGTGCGTTTGCGACCCCGCAGCTATTGCTGCTTTCCGGTATTGGCCCGGCAGAAGATTTAGCTAAGCATGGCATCGAAATTGTCCATGAGCTAGCTGGTGTTGGTCAAAATCTTCAAGATCATATCGATTATGTGTCAGCTTATAGGTCATCCTCCCGCGACACTATGGGTATATCCCTTGGCGGCGGCATCGATTTAGTAAAAGCTATATATCAATGGCGCCATAACCGGACGGGCATTATTAGCACTCCTATGGCAGAGCGCGGTGCCTTTTTGCGCACCGACCCAGAACTAGCCCGGCCTGACATTCAACTTCATTTTGTCGTTGGCCCATTGGATGATCATGCAAGAAAGACTCATTTCGGACATGGCTATAGCTGCCACGCCTGCGTCCTTCGCCCCAAAAGTAGAGGGCATGTGGGCTTGCAAAGCAAAGATCCGTTGGCGGATCCACTGATCGATCCAAATTTTCTGTCCGAACAGGAAGACTTGGATACATTGGTGAAAGGCGTAAAACTAATGCACAAAATTCTTGAGGCTCCAGCTTTTGATAATTATCGAGGAAAGCCTCTCTATAGAGTTGATATCACTTCTGATGAAGCTATCCAGAATGCAATTCGCAGCCGTGCCGACACTGTCTATCATCCGGTCGGCACATGCAAAATGGGGACTGATCCACTGTCTGTAGTAAGCCCAGAGCTCAAGGTACACGGTATCGTTGGACTACGTATTATGGATGCCTCTATCATGCCAACACTGATTGGCGGCAACACGAGTGCCCCAACAATAATGATAGCTGAAAAAGGTGCGGACATGATAAAAGCTGATACCGCGTAAAAATTCTAGAGACGCGGATATCAGAGGAGTGAGTCTCATGTTTCTGCAGCTGACGGTCGGTACTGGCTTAATTATCACATGTGTTGTTATTCATGCAGTTTGCCTTGAGCTACTGATGCGGCGGTTAAAATTTGTCGGACCAAAATGGGACCGCAGATTACCAACATATGGCCATATTATTATAATGATAATTGTTGTATTGGGATTATTTGGTGCGCATACAATTGAGGCTTGGGTATGGGCAATCTTCTATTGGGTAACAGGGGACGTTTCCAGCTTCGCCAATGGAATTTATTTTTCAACTGTTACGTACACCACGCTCGGGTACGGCGACATAACGCTCAGTCCGGATTGGCAAATTACCTCTTCATTACAAGCTGTAAGCGGCATCATTCTTTTCGGTTGGAGCACGGCATTTCTTGTAAATGTCCGAACATTTTTCTGGAAAAAATGGGGAATTGATCAGTATAAAAACTAGCATTGTGCCGTTCCAAACTACTTCGTTTGGAACGGCTTTTGATATACTTAGTCGCTCGTGACGCGATGAACAACAGATTGCGGGAAAGGAATACTGATGCCTTCCTTATCGAAGGTCTGTTTAATGGCTTTTGTCAACGCGAATTTAAGCGGGAAATAGTCTCCATTATCGCACCAAACGCGAACAGTGAAATTAACGGAACTATCTGCGAGTTCGACAACTTCAATGACAGGGCCTGGATCTTTATGGGATTTTTCATCCGCAAGAATGACTTTTTCGATGACAGCTTGTGCCTTATCAATATCATCCTCGTAAGCAATGCCGATTACCAGGTCCATGCGTCTCGTCGGGTGGAAACTATAGTTACTGACTGCACTTCCCCAAACTGACCCATTTGGAATAATAATCTGAATATTATCCGGCGTCGCCATTTCAGTCGTAAACAAACCAATGGTTTTAATAGTCCCGGCGTAGCCCGCCGTTTCGACAAAATCTCCAACTTTCATTGGCCGGAAAATCAATAACATGACGCCACCAGCAACATTACTGAGCGTGCCTTGTAGTGCCAAACCAATTGCCAAACCCGCCGCACCGAAGATTGCTACAAGACTGGCAGTTTGCACCCCAAACTGTGATAAAACGAATATTATCGTCATCGCGAGGATCGTAAATCGAGCTAGACTTCCCACGAAATTGCTAACTGTCGGATCAATTCCCTTCTTGTTCATTATTTTGATTAAGGTAATAGGCACCCGTTTCGACAAAATATAGCCAACAAGTAAAATGATAATCGCACCAATCACATCCAATCCATACTGGGTTATGATCAGTACCAGTTCGTCTACTACATCTTCCATTTACACCCCCGAAGCCATTCCAATTTTTTATTGGCGACTTACACACTATTGATTACAAACTACAATATACCGCTGGATAACAATTAATTCGCCAACGGCAATTACTTGGCCACAACATACTCATATAGTCGAAACATGAAAAGTAGGAAATCAACAAATGCGTCACTAGTTGCGGGTTTACCACTTGACATTCGGTTGCGAACAGATCATATGGCGGGTATCAGCGCCAACCCGCTGCATTTGGTGCCAACGAGTTTTTTTCATCGTTGCAACCAATTGTCAGGTTTTGAACGGTATTTCCCCAGTATTCATTACTGGTGACGGTCAGATTTTCCAATGGATAATCCGAGCCAGGTCGAGGAGAAACGGTTCCTCACCTTACTTGGATTTTAAGATTGCTTTGCACCATTGAGCAATCCCTCTATTGTGGCTACCTGAGGAAACAGGATTATAATGACCGAATTTACAGAGCTCAACTTAGTTGGGCCGCTTCTACATGCGATCGAAAAACAAGGCTTCGACGCACCAACTGCTATTCAATCTGCTGCGATACCGGAACTCCTCGAGGGCAGAGATCTAATGGGCGTGGCCGAGACAGGTGGTGGTAAAACCGCGGCCTTCGTACTTCCCTTACTTCAGCGTTTACAACATGAACGCATTCGCCCTAAATCAGGCAAACCAACAGCAATTATTCTCGCACCAACTCGCGAACTCGCCAGCCAAATTGGCTTATGCATTCGCGTTTTTACTCGCGGCATGAAGTTGTTTCATACTGTTGTTTATGGCGGGGCACCTTATGGCCCGCAATTACAACAGTTATCGCGGGGCGTAGATGTTCTAGTGGCAACACCCGGGCGGCTTATGGATCATATGAAACGCGGCACTGTGCAGCTTGACATGGTACAGACATTAATTTTGGACGAAGCAGATCGCATGCTTGATATGGGCTTTATCGATGATGTAAATTTGATTGTCGGTAAGCTTCCGGAAGACCACCAAACAGTGATGTTTTCCGCAACAATGAGCCCGGCTATCAAAAGACTGTCCCAGAAACTTTTAAATGATCCCAAATTTGTAGAAGCCAAGCGAAAAACAGCAGTGGCATCGACAATTGATCATTCTGTTCACATGGTACGGCAACCAGACAAAAAAGATCTATTAATGCACCTTCTCGCAAAAGGCGATAAGGAACGTGTGCTTGTTTTTGTTAGAACAAAAGCGACGGCCGATGTTTTGGCGCAAGAAATTGAAAAAGAAGTCGAGAACATAAAAACTGCGGCAATCCATGGTGACCTTCATCAAAGAGCGCGGGAAAGAACACTTCGTTCTTTTAAAACTGGAAAATTTTCCGTATTAGTGGCAACGGATGTGGCCGCGCGCGGCATCGATGTCAACGGGATCACCCATGTAATCAATTATGATTTGCCCATGGAGCCGGAAAATTATATTCATCGTGTCGGCCGAACCGGTCGCGCTGGTGCAACAGGTATTGCTATTTCAATTTGCGAACCACGTGAGCGCAATCTTCTTCGCAATATCGAACAAATAATCAAGCAAAAGGTACGTGTAGATGACGATCACCCCTTCCCCGCACCGGCTTCAGTTCAGGAAAAGAAAAAGCATCGTCCAGGACGTTCAGGACGCCCTTCTCGCAAACCGGGCGAAAAAAATACTACGGCAGAGGTCAAACCATTACGTAAACACCCAAAGAAAACCGTCAGTAAAAATAAAGGCAAGCCGGGATTTAAGTCTGGTTACTCCGAAAACAAGAATGCAAATTCGAACTCTAAACATTCAAATGCTAAACGGCAGAAATTTAAGCGCGCCAGTTAGTAAAGTACGACAGTAAGATAAAAAAGGGTCAGCATAACGCTGGCCTTTTTTATGCTTCAGTGGCGCCGTAGTAAAGATTTACGGTATGTTTTGCTTCAGCAAAAAACAACCATCGTTCAACGAGAATTCCAATTCCCATTGAAATTACTGCAAAACCGGCTGCAAATGCAGCACCGATGCCCTCTAGCAGTAGCGAAAGTACCAACAGAAGGATCGGAGCAAAAAAAGCACTGAAATAGACCAACTGTCGAAGTCGGACGGAATGCCGCCGAGCCACAACAAACCCCATTTCCTTGACCAAGTAATTATCTTCGGTGTGAGGGGCTTCAAATTGACGGACAGCGCCAAATTCCCCCAATCCAGTAGCAGATTCTGGGGATGAAGCGCTTTTTGATCCATCCAAGAACTGCCAGTACGATTTCTTCCAGATCCCAGAAATAAGCAGCAGGACAATCGCCAAAGCGCTTATGAAGTCAGCCTGGTATCCCCAGATCAACATCAGAGCGCTTAAAAATACGCATCCAGTTGTCAAAGACAACAGAAGATAGCCCAAAGGTACTCGCCAATTCGACCAAGCATGAACTGTCTTTAGACTCGCATATATCATCGCGGTGCAATATACGGTCGAAACGCAACAAATTATCGCAATAATTCCAATTATTTCTACAGAAATGAAATATTCTTCTGAAAAGAAAATGAGATATGAAGCATAAATACCCGCAGGTATAAAGGTTATTAGTGCGAGCACACCTTCGCGGCTCAACCACGATGACCGCCATTGGCTCAGCGCACGCCAGGCTCTTTCTGGATGTCCTAGGTGAAACGTGGACGACAACAGGCCACTTCCAATCAAAACAAAAGAAAAAGCATATCCAGATAGAAGAAAATAGGAATATGTCGGCAAAATGCTAAAAATATTGCCAAATATAAGTGCAAAGAGGAGCCCGTACCCCGCTCCTGACGATGTCGTGAAAAATATTACAGATTTTGCCGGATGCATTTACATATACTTCCTAAGGAACAGCCTAATTGCGAAACGAAACTATGAGTTTAACGGTATCCGCCCCAGACTAATAGTAGCCACCTGCAAAAAATTGAAAATCGTCTCTGATCCTGCCCGTCAAATGGGAAGACACTTGTGCTCTTCATCGCAGGCCAGCCCGTGTCAAATCATCCCGACCATACATGTAGGAGTTTTCTCCGCAAAGCACTTCGCCCCTGTTGCACCCGTTTCCGCGCGTTATCATTCGTAATCAATAGCAATTTCGCGATATCGGTATACTCCTCGCCCTGAACTAGCCGCAATATTACCGGCTTTTGCAGACGATCCGGCAATTCACGGATCGCGCAGAGAAGTATTTCACTTAATTGGTCATTAATTAGCGATCCTTCCGGGGATAAATTTGTTGTTTCAAAAATAGAAAAGTCCACAGAGTTTATTTCTCTGACGCGTTCACATAATGTTTTAAGTCGTTTGTTCGAACGGTGTTTATCGATACAAATATTGTGTAATAGTCTGGCAAACCATGCGCGTTCATTACTAATTTGGTCGGCATGGAATTCATATTTTTCGTATGCCCGGATGGTTGCTTCACTAAATGCGTCTTCGGCATCCGCAGCACTCACATTCATCCAAATCATGCTGAGCCGCTTGAGGTATTCTCTATGGGCATTCCACGCAGGCCAAAAATCTTGAGCTTTAGAATGCTGCTGTTGTGCAAATCCCCGATCTTTTTTTACGGAAGCAGTATCCGTTATGTACGGTGCAGGCGACGCTGTACAAATGCCAAGTTGCGTTGGTGTACCCAATTTTTCAGAAATATCGTTTTCTACACTGGCCCCGTCGACCCTTAATGTTTGGCCTGTCAATTCCACATTCCCCCCCTATAAATTTTGAATCCAATAGATCGGCCTGAACCTGGAAATGGTTCATCGCTCTATTATTACTTGGCTTCAAAAATACTCTTTTAAAGGGTAATTTTAATTTTTAATTATTATATTACGGGTGTATGTAGCATAAGATTTTTTGCCATTAATATAAAAATTAATATTTAGGTACTTACCATACTATCTATTGTTTTATATTTATTCAAAACTATATATCACTAAATAATACTGAACTTAAGATAGGAATACTTATAATGTCTGGAAAAGATGATCAAATTATTGATTCTATATTATCTGTAAACGAATTAGTACTAGGAAGTTCTGCGTCAAAATCTATGTCGACAATGTATCTTAACCTCGCCCAATCTACAGGAATGGCCACGCAGAACGCCGTATCCAATCAACAACATTTGAATATTATTAGTATGGCGGCGGCGGCGGCGAGTGTAAGTGGAATTTTACGTACTAGTTCTTCTGATCAGGTCGAGAAACTCACTCTTGAAGAAAGAGCAGCCTATCTTAAGAGCCTTTTGTCATTGGCTGGCAATACATCAGAACAAGCCAATACGTCACCGACACAAAAGGAAGTAGATCCTGCAGTAACGGCATCAACCAATGACTCTGGTGCAAATCCGTCAGTTCCTAGCGAAACCAATGAGACCGAAAAATAGATTTCACATATCGAATGTCACCCAGTCAAATTATAGGATAATTAATGCCCTCTACCACAGAGTCCTCAGAGACAGCCCCGGACACCACATCACAAAACGCAAAAATACAAAATTCTGCATCTTTCGCTATGAGTTTGCTTTATCAGTTTGCAGCACATTCTTCTGGATTATCGTTGGAAAACGCGACAATCAATTCCAATTTATTGAACAGCGTCAGTAGTTCGGGAGCAGCCGCCCTAGTGGCCCTTAAAAATGCAGAAGCCATCGCTATCAGCGCTCAAAGATCCACGATCAATGAATCCTACAACGCTCAAACTGCCACGATAACTCAAGCACTAAATGCCCAAACAGAAGCCGCGGTTACCAGCCTAAACGCCGTTACTAGTGCAGGTGGAACGGCCCTAGCTGCACAAACCAGCCAAGAAATTGCAGGTATCACAGCCGATGCTGTTGCTGCAACTGCCGTGGCGATGGATAAAATTGTGAAACAAATGGGTGGTTAATAGCGTTCCCTATAACGCACTAAAAGCCGGCACGCCGATCCCTAAACTTTCTTACCTCAGCTGACTTTCAGCTGAGAGTTTTCGCATGCCTGATAAGAATTTCTTACTTTCGCGTCACAATTTCTCAAAATCGGTCGTCTTGTCCTCATTGGAAGAGGATAAAGCTTTTTAACCGGAATAGTAATTGAGAAAAGGGACCTGAGGATGTCAAACGATACGCCGGTCAATAGTATGATTACCGACGCCGTAACACAATCAAACCTTACAGTTTTGGGTGGTGCACCGGCGCAATCCATGGCGACTGCCTATCAAATGATGGCTCAGGCAGTTGGTGTTTCCATGCAAAACGCTGTCGCAAATCAACACAGCATGAATACCATAGATAATGCGATTGTCAGCCAAGGCATCGCAATGCTGTACAGCATTGATTTAGCATCTGAAACTAAAGCATCCCAGGAAATCATGTCCGGAAACGCAAATGCCGAAATAGTCTCCGCGCTCAGGGCTATTATTCTTGAATTGAAAAAAGCGCAATCACCGCAGAAGTCAGATACCAATTAATACTTAACATAAATCAATATTTTAGGAGAAGAAACCATGGCAGAACCCACACCAATGAATGCAATGATCACCGATGCAATCACACAAACAAATGTAAGTTTAATCGGTGACGCCCCGTCAATCGCAATGGCAAATGCATACCAAGTCCTGGCGCAAGTTGTTGGCGCAGGCATGCAAAATGCTGTCTCAAATCAACAAGGTGCAAATAGCATTGATCTGGCAGTCACGACACAAGGCACCAATGTCCTCTATGCCATGTCCATGGCCGCGGACGCAAAATCAACCTCCGAAATGCTGGGCGGCAATCCAGTTGCGGAAGCACTTGTAGCTTTGAAGAGTGCCGCCAAATCATTCTAATTCCAACACATCAAATTAAAGGTAAAGGAAACTAAAGATGGCAGACAAAACTTGGGTAAACGATCAGATTACAGATGCAATTTCTCAAACGAATGTAAAGGTACTTGGTGATGCTCCGGCGGAATCAATGGGAATGCTCTATCAAATGATGGCGCAGTCAACTGGTATGTCAATGCAGAATATGGTCTCCAATCAACAGCATAAGAATACAATCGACTCTGCGGTCGTCACAGGGGCGGTCACACTCCTTTACACTCTGGATGTTGCCGCAGAAGGTAAAGCAACGCAAGAAATTCTAAGTGGTAATCCGGTCGCTGAAACCATTGCGGCGTTGAAAGGTGTCTTGTCTAGTTTTGAGAAGCCTGACAATTCACCAAGATACAACACGGCATAAACAGATTAATAGTGGAGTGGATTCTCCGGCACGATTTTGAACATTACGTACACAAAGGAGAAAAGTACGTAATGTTCAAAATACCGGGACTAACAAATCACAAGGAATAACCATGACCGAAAAGCAAAAGGTGTCCGCTCAAGCAGTGGCGGTAAATAGCCAGATTACCGATGCCATCACGCAGGCCAATACAATTAATATAGGGCTCGCGCCGGCCCAAGCTATCGCGACACTATTTCAAACGACGTCGCAGTCGATTGGGGCGTCAATGCAAAACTCTGTGTCAAATCAACAACATATGTACAGCCTTGGAATTGCCTCTTTAACTCAAAATCTGCAATCCTTGATGACTCAAACAGCAAATATTTCTGCACGTCGATCGGAACCTCCCGCATTTTATAGTCAGCGAGCTTATGGATCTTTTGACTCCCAGGAACCCGTCATTAAAACGCATGCAACAAAAAGAAATACCGACATTTAGGAACATTTTTCTGCTGGTCTACTTACGCCAGAAAACTGCTTTGCAGGCCAAGTAACGGAGACAAAAAATGACAACAGAGTCATATGTGAATAGCCAAATTACGGGCTCGATAGCACAAGTAAACCTTAGCGTATTGGGTGACGCACCTGCCGAGGCCATGGGAATACTTTACCAGCAGATGGCCCATAGCATAGGCCTCGCATTGCAAAATGTGATTGCCCAGCAACAACATAGTTTCTCTATTCATAATGCAATTACTATTGCAGCGTCGAAGCAATTACTTATGACAGATCCAGCGGCCGCGGCTCAAGCTTCGCAAGATTTAATTTCGGGAAGCGCAATACCTGAAAATCTCGCAGCACTACAAGCCGTAGTAAACGAAATTGGCAAGAAATAGACATACCTGAATTGCGATTTACTCCCTCATAGCCCGCAATCACGATAGGTGCCCTCACTCTTGAAAGCTGAAATACGATGCAAAACTGTAACGCCTCTCACGAAGGCCATTCAACCCAATGGAACGTAAAAACTATTCTCAAAAGGAGATTGCGTTGATACTAAAGGAACTATCTCATAACTTAACCGTCGATGAAGCTACGCAAAAATACCAAATATCGAAAGCTACGATTTACCGGTGGCGAAAGTAAAGTCAGAAAATAGAATCTCAGGAAGTTTCTCGCCGTAAATTAGTTGACGAAGAAAACACCCGATTAAAGCATTTTCTGGCAGAGGCTGCATTGGAGATACAATCTCTAAAGCAGCGCCTCACGTAACCGCGCATTATTTGCCTTATTGAGTAGCTAATTAGGCCAAAAATTAATTTCTGCTGTTGCTTGAAAAAAGTATATCTCTATAACTTATTCCATGTCGCTTAAACCGTTAGACGCCCTTACAAATATATTTGGATACCCCGCATTTCGCGGTCAACAAGACAAGGTAATCGACCATGTCCTGGCTAAACGAGATGCTTTGGTTCTGATGCCTACAGGGGGTGGTAAATCTCTTTGCTACCAAATACCCGCTCTATGTATGGATGGCCTCGCAGTTGTTATCTCACCTCTAATAGCTTTAATGCAAAATCAGGTTGAAGCCCTGCAACAATTAGGCATTGCAGCGGCAGCACTGAATTCTTCACATACGCGAGAAGAACAGGATGCCGTAAAAGCGGCTTTACTAAAAAGCGAACTAAAACTTTTATATATTGCACCAGAAAGATTATTTGCGGCGGGTTTCATGAATCTATTAGACAAATGCAGTATTTCTCTATTTGCCATTGATGAAGCACATTGCGTCTCACAATGGGGCCATGATTTTCGCCCAGAATATTTGAAGCTAGATGTTTTAGCAGAAAAGTTCCCAAATGTTCCTAGACTGGCATTAACCGCGACAGCAGATACCCCAACAGAAAATGATATTGTTGAACGGCTCGGCCTTCAATACGGGCATATTTTCCGAGATGGCTTTGACCGCCCTAATATCTGCTATCGCCTGGTTAGTAAAACGGGGGGAACTGCGCAATTGCAATCTTTTATCGATACTGAGCACTCCACAAACGCCGGAATCGTATATTGCATGTCACGCAAAAAAGTCGAACAAATTGCAAGCAAAATCGCGCAATCGGGTCGCATAGCCCTGCCCTACCATGCAGGCCTTTCTGCTGACGTCCGAAAAGAAACACAATCTCGATTTTTGAAAGAAGATGCTGTAATCATCGTTGCGACAATCGCATTTGGCATGGGTATTGATAAGCCTGACGTCCGATTTGTGGCGCATCTGGATCTTCCGAAAAACATGGAATCCTATTATCAAGAAACGGGCCGTGCCGGCCGCGACGGTTTACCGGCAGATGCATGGCTTGCCTACGGTTTGCAGGATGTTGCAAAGCTGAAAGCCCTCATGCAAAATCCGGATAAAAGCCAGCAACAACAGAATCTAGATCACCGCAAACTGGATTCACTCTTGCAATTTTGTGAAAGTGCCTTGTGTCGACGTCTAATGATATTGAACTATTTCGGGGAAGAAGCCCCTACGAGCTGCGGAAATTGCGATAATTGTTTAACCCCACCGGTACAATTCGACGCGACAGAAGCAGCGCAAATGGCATTTTCCTGCATATATCGTACGGGTGAAATGTTTGGCGCCGGCCATATTACAGATATATTGTTGGGATCCGAAACAGATAAAATTAAGAAATTTGGCCATGACTCACTAAAAATTTATGGTCTTGGCAAAAACTGGAGCCGGCCTGATTGGCAATCAATACTCCGACAGTTACTCGCCTTGGGAATGCTAAGTATAGATCTGGAAGGATATGGAGGATTATCCCTCCATGAAACATGTAGACCCGTTCTAAAAGGCGAAAAAACTCTTCAGCTTAAAAAGATGAGCACTCCAATAAAAGGGAAAAGCAGGTCTGGAAAGTCGCAAAAAGTTTTTACTTCAAAAGAAGAAGAGGCCCTGTTTACCCTCCTTAAAACTGTGCGTCTTGCGCTAGCAAAAGAACAGAATGTACCGCCTTATGTAATTTTTCATGATAAAACACTGCTTGAAATGGCGCAGTTCAAACCCCGAACATTAACAGCTTTCGGGGAATTGTCGGGTGTTGGAGCCAGCAAGAAAACTAAATACGGAAATCAGTTTCTAAAGGCAATCGACGAAAACTTCCCTTAAAATTGATATTTGGCCATGTTATGTTCGTCGATGAAAATTTAATACGTGTTCAGCCAAGCCCAATCCCTGTTGATATGGTTTCCATCGAAAGGTTTTCCCTAAATGTTTGAAATATCTGTAAACGGCAAAACAACAACCGCGGATGTAGAACCTGACACTCCATTGTTATGGGTTTTACGAGATACACTTCATCTTACAGGTACAAAGTTTGGGTGTGGCGTATCAGCTTGCGGTGCTTGCACGGTTCATATTGATGGTGATCCTGTCAGATCCTGCTCGATTGCGATTGAAGACGTTGTCGGTTCGGACATAACAACCATTGAAGGGCTGGCAGAAAACACACTCACAGCCGTTCAATTGGCGTGGATTGAAGAGCAAGTCCCACAATGCGGGTATTGCCAGTCAGGCATGATTATGTCTGTCTCAGCCTTTCTCAAAGAGAATCCAAACCCCACTGACGATGATATAGATGCCTCAATCACAAATATCTGTCGCTGCGGAACATATCCACGGATAAGAAAAGCCATCCACAATGCGGCCAAAAAGCAAGGAGGGCAGTAAAATGGGTAAGTTTAAACTAACACGCCGGAAATTCCTCGTTGCTGGTGCTTTGGCCGGCGGCGGACTTGCTATTGGGTATGGTTTTAAAACAGACGACCCCGATAATGCCGCCCTTTCAGCCTCAACTTCAGAGGGGGAAATTGCATTAAATGCTTGGATTAAAATAGATACCAAAGGAATTGTGACTGTTGCAATTCCCCGATCCGAGATGGGCCAAGGAATTTACACGGCACTCGCAATGCTTGTTGCTGAGGAACTCGACGCTGATTTTGAGACTATTCGGGTCGAGCAAGCACCTATTGACGACGTTTATGCAAATGTAACTGTCCTACAAGACGCCTTACCTTTTTCAGATAAATTTCATGATGGCGAAGATACAATTGGTGCCGCCGGAATGGCTAATGTAGCAGGTCTGCTTGGTGTTCAGGCGACCGGGGGTAGCACAAGTGTACGAGATGCTTGGATCCCTATGCGCCAGGCTGGTGCAACCGCCAAAAGCATGCTGGTTACAGCGGCGGCAAGAACCTGGAAGGTATCACCCGACGAATGCTCTGTTGAGAATGGTGTTATTTCTCATTCCCGAACCAATAAAAGCGGTGGTTTTGGAGAATTTGTCATTAAAGCGGCATCAGAAACTGTCCCACTGTCCAATAATCTTAAAAACCAAGATAATTACAAACTCATCGGAAAACCTGTTTACCGACTAGACATACCAGAAAAAGTAAATGGCGCCGCTGTATTCGGTATAGATATCACCCTTCCAGATATGGCCTATGCTGCCGTCAAGTTGTGTCCTGTCTTTGGCGGAAAAGTAGCCTCATATGAAGAAAAGGCTGTGGTGGAGTTACCAGGGGTCTTGAAGGTGGTTGCCTTTGAAACCGGTGTCGCCGTTATTGCCGATAGCTTCTGGCGCGCCAAAACAGCTGTTGAAAACTTACCCGTCATTTTTGAAAGCGGCGAGGCTGTTTCAACATCTTCTGATCAAATAATAGATTTATTGACCCAGAGCGTCGGCAACGACGACGCACGCACTTACTCAGAAATTGGTGATGCGACTTCAGCACTCTCATCAGCCCCCAACAAAATTACTGCCACATATACAGTACCATATCTTGCTCATGCGTGTTTGGAACCAATGAACTGTACGGCAAAAGTGACGGAGACAGGCGTAGAAGTCTGGATGCCGAACCAGGCCCCCACGTTAGTAAAATGGTTTGCCGAAAAAATTGCCGATGTGCCGGCAGAGAACATTAAAGTTCATACTACCTTGCTCGGTGGCGGTTTCGGACGACGTGCTGAAATTGATCTCGTTTTAATGGCTGTAACAATAGCTAAGTCCCTGAAAAACAGACCTGTCAAACTAGTATGGACGCGCGAAAACGATATTCAACACGATATGTACCGACCAGCTGCTGTGTCACAGTTTCACGCGGCTTTGGGGGCGGATGGGAAAATTGAGGCCTGGAAAAATAGAATTGTCAGTCAATCTGTTTCCGGCTCCTTCACCGCTCGACTTATTCCATGGGCGACAATGGATGTCCCAGACAATACTACATCCGAGGGAGCTGCCGATATACCTTATGAATTCACCAATCGGCTTGTCGATCATGTTCCCGTAACACTGCCAATTCCCGTTGGATTTTGGCGGAGTGTTGGCCATTCCTATAATGGGTTCTTTACAGAGAGTTTTATGGATGAAGCCGCTTTTGCAGCCAAGCAAGATCCCATTGAATTTCGACTTGCTCATTTACGTGACAATCAAGATTTCACCGCTGTTTTACAAAAAGCCAAAGAAGTCAGTAATTGGTCTTCGCCCTTGCCTGCCGGTAAAGGTCGGGGCGTGGCTCTTCATGAAAGTTTTGGTTCCATTGTCGCCCAGGTGGCAGAAGTATCGGTAGATGATGAAAAAGTGGTGACAATTGATAAAGTGTATTGCGTGATCGATTGCGGGACGGTTGTCAATCCTGATACAGTCGTAGCCCAAATGGAAGGCGGAATTATATTTGGCCTATCCGCCGCATTATTTGGCGAAATTACGATCGAAAATGGTCAAGTGGTCAACGAAAATTTTCCGGATTACGATATGATCCGACTCGCAAACGCGCCAGAAATCGAAACTTTTCTGGCCCCAAGCGGTCGACGCCTTGGCGGTGTAGGAGAGCCTGGAACGCCTCCAATTGCGCCGGCCGTGACAAATGCGATATTCGCGGCAACCGGCGATCGCGTTCGCACGCTTCCGCTAACTAAGTCTGGCTATTCTGCGTGATGGAAATTACGGTGGGATAAATTTCCGCCAAAAGTTGTTCTGAGGTCACATGATATCGTTCACAGAAATACAGAAAAAAGCAGAAGCTAACAGCGGCGGAAAAAAAGAATTAGCGGAGAGAATGCCTGAAATCTTGCCAAACGATAAACTACGTCAAATTGCGACAACCGATTACTTTTCGACCATGACATTCCGTGTATTTTCGGCAGGCCTGAACCAAAAAATGGTACGCAATAAATGGCCAGCTTTTGAAGAGATGTTTCTTGGCTTTGAGCCCAACAAAGTAGCTTTCTTCTCTGAAGATGATATTGAACGATTAATGACTGATACCCGTATCATACGCCACTTAGGCAAAATTCGAGCAACACATCATAACGCTCAAGCTATGATTGCACTTGAAAAGGAATATGGATCATTTGGGAATTATTTGGCGGACTGGCAGGAAACAGATGCCATAGGATTATGGGAAGACCTCAAGAAAAGATTTACGCAACTCGGCGGCAACTCTGGTCCCTATTTCTTACGAATGATGGGCAAAGACAGTTTTATGCTCACACCAGATGTCATACGGGCCCTGAACAAACTGAAAATAGCTGCGGGCAAGATTACCGCGAAGCGGGATCGCGCTAACGTACAGGCCGCATTCAATGAATGGCACAAGGAAACCGGATTGAATTACGCATCGCTTAGTAGAACTCTAGCGATTTGGATTGGATAATACCATTCTCCTTGAGTCGTCTTGAAAATAAGTTCATAGATAGAAAAAGAACAATTAAAATATAGAAGAAGATCCTTATGACCGGTCCCCTTGACGGCATTCTCGTGGTTTCACTGGAGCAAGCGGTAGCCGCTCCCTATCTCTCTTGCCAACTTGCTGATGCAGGAGCACGTGTCATTAAGATAGAACGACCAGAAGGCGATTTTGCCCGCAACTACGATACCGTCGTCAAAGGTCAAAGCGCCTATTTCGTTTGGCTTAACCGCGGCAAAGAGTCTGTTCAACTCGATGCAAAGAACGACGAGGATCTAAAGCTACTAAAGAGAATGATTTCGAAAGCAGATGTTTTTATCCAAAATCTTGCCCCGGGTGCCGCTGCGCGTCTTGGCGTTGGAAGTGAACAACTTCGTTTGGCTCATCCCCAACTAATTACCGTTGATATTTCGGGGTATGGCGAAGAAGGGCCTTATGCGACGATGAAAGCGTATGACATGCTCGTTCAGTCTGAAACAGGACTGGCAGCGGTT
Organism: Sneathiella sp.; assembly: GCF_036960985.1. Classification (NCBI taxonomy): domain Bacteria; kingdom Pseudomonadati; phylum Pseudomonadota; class Alphaproteobacteria; order Sneathiellales; family Sneathiellaceae; genus Sneathiella; species Sneathiella sp. The sequence continues at coordinate 49,509 of NZ_JBALWD010000024.1, forward strand.
ACAGGCTCTCCCAGTGAGCCCGGACGGGTCGGTGTCTCTGTTTGCGATATCGCTGCCGGCATGCATGGTTTGATCGGTGTTTTGGAAGCGCTGTACGAGCGCGAAAAAACAGGTCAGGGAAAATCCATTAAATCCACTTTATTCGGCGGCATGGCAGATTGGATGACGGTCCCTCTCCTGCATCAAGAATACGGAGGCAAGGCGCCGGGACGCGGCGGGCTCAGCCATCCTTCAATCGCACCATATGAAGCTTATGAAACAAAAGAAGGCGGACCAATCGTCATTTCCATTCAAAACCAAACTGAATGGAAAAACCTTTGCGACCAGGCTCTCCGAAAACCCGAGCTCGTTGACGACCCGCGATTTGTTACCAATGAAAACAGAGTAAAAAATAGAACGGAGCTCAATAAAGAGGTTAGTGCCGTATTCGGGGCTCACACTAGAAACGAGATGACCACACGCCTTTCTGATGCTCGGATCGCTTTTAGTTCGCTGAATAGCGTTGCTGACTTATCCTCCCATCCTCAAATCGAAAGAATGTCCGTAGACAGTCCTTCGGGCCCTGTAAACCTTGTGGCATCTCCCGTTCAGTTTGCCGGTGCGTCCCCAACGTATAAACCAATCCCCGGGTTAGGAGAGCATTCCCAAAAAATTCGGAACGAATTCTCCGAATAAGCGGTTTTTCCCGATACCTTCCTTTAGTTTCAGGTTACTTTTCGATGATCAGCCGCAATCAAATGCTGGAAGAAAAATACGGCGCCAAATTTAAATGGTTCGCTGTTCTTGCGGTAATTATCGGTCTGATGGCGTCGATCTTATCCTCGACGATGATCAATGTCGCCCTGACGGACATCATGGCAGAATACCGTATCACTCAAGCTTCTGCCCAATGGATGTCGACTGGATTTCTTAGCGCGACAACCATCTGTATGCTGTCCACTGCGTGGTTATTGCAAAATTATGGCGCTCGCGCTGCCTTCATGTTAGCGATCACATTGTTTTTTAGTGGATGTATGTTGGGCCAGTTCGCCCCAAATTTCAATTTGCTGATTTTCTCAAGATTGCTTCAAGGTGCTGGCGCCGGGATACTACAACCCCTGTCTATGGCTCTCGTATTTCTTTTGTTTCCAGCAAACCGACGAGGTACGGCGATCGGATTCTTCAGTATGGTCGTTGTCCTTGGTCCGGCAATTGGACCAACGGTTGGCGGCGTAATAACCGATAGTTTGGATTGGCACTATACTTTTACCGCCGGCCTTCCCTTAACTGTTTTCGCCGGTATTCTGGGATGGAAATTCCTGCCCAATAGATCAGAAATTGGATCGCGATCCCGCTTCAATTTTATCAGCTTTGGGTTTATTTCCGTTGCAGTCTCTTGTTTCCTCGTCGGACTATCCAACAGTCAATTTTATGATATTGACAATATCCTCGTGGGACCATTTCTCGCTATATCCGTCGTAGCTCTAACGATATTTATTATACGTGATGCACGTAGTCAGGCTCCTTTACTCCGATTACAGATGTTTCGAAATCTGTATTTTACGTCAACCGTTTTGATTGGTGCTATTACAAGTGCAGGAATGTTCTCCAGTATTTACATGGTCCCGTTATTCGCCCGAACCGTTCTCAATGCAAGTGCAACAGATGCTGGGTTGATGCTTCTCCCCGGCGGGCTCGCACTTGCCACTGTCTCACCTTTGGTGGGCCGAATGGTCGACAGAATGCCGCCTCACCGACTTCTGCTCACTGGCATCGTCTTGTTCTTTATTTCATCAATTGGTATTAGCTATTCAGACCAATATAGCGGTTTTTGGCTGGTTGCTGGCTGGATTATCCTGAGCAGAACAGCGCTGGGATTTATTCTGCCATCCAACAGTACATTATCACTTTCCAGCATACCCTCAGAGCATGTCCCCCAAGCTTCTGGGGCATTGAATTTTTGTAGAATGCTGGGCGGCACTGCAGGCGTCAACATTATTGCGGTCCTCATTACAGCCCGCTCCAATCACTACGAAACTGATTTAATGGAACTCCATTCAGCTGACGTGATTACATATAACGAATATCTTACGGCGACCAGTAGCACTTTTCAGGATTGTTTTCTTATTGCCGGAATTTTCTTCGCACTTGCGCTGATACCAGCATGTTATATTTCATGGAAATCAGACACAAAAAAAGGCCTCGCCGGATGACGAGGCCTTAATTCTAAGAAAAAAGCTTATAGGTCTTTAAACCCTTTACCTTCTTTCGCAAGTTTTTCTAATAAAGGAGCCGGTGTCCATTCGTCGCCGAACTCTTCCTTGAACTTCAACATATCATTATAGATATTGTCTAAACCAATATGATCGGCATAACGCATCGGCCCCCCGCGATATACCGGCCAGCCGTAGCCATAGACCCAAATAACATCAATGTCGCTGGCGCGAGAGGCAATGCCTTCTTCCAGGATTTTTGCCGCTTCATTGATCATTGGATAAACGCATCGTTTGAGGATCTCTTCATCTGATACCTGACGACGGTTGATATCGGCATCTCTCGCAGCATTGATAATAATATCTTCAACGATGGGATCGGGCTGAGGTGTCCGGTTTCCTTTTTCGTAATGATAGTAGCCATCACCAGTTTTTTGACCAAACCGGCCGAGCTCGCAAATAGCATCCGCAACTGGGCTCGTGACACCTTTGCCTTGTCGAATGCGCCAGCCCACGTCGTTGCCGGCCAAATCTGACATAGCAAATGGGCCCATTGGTAATCCAAAATCAAACAATACACGGTCAACGTCTTCAAGCTTTGCACCTTCCAAAATCAACTTGTTCGCCTGTTCACCGCGTTGGGCCAGGATCCGATTGCCAACAAACCCCTCGCAGACACCAACCATTGCTGGAACTTTTCCAATCCGTTTAGCAAGTGCCATGCAGGTTGCCATAACAGTAGCATTTGTCTTCTTGGTTCGAACTTCTTCCAACAATTTCATAACATTGGCAGGGCTGAAGAAATGTAACCCAATGACGTATTCGGGTCGAGTTGTCGCTTCACCGATCTCGTCAATATCCAAAGTGGAAGTATTCGTGGCAAGGATCGCCCCTTGCTTGCAGATTTTATCCAGCTTGCCAAATATGTCCTTTTTCACGTCCATATTTTCAAAAACGGCCTCAATGACAATATCCACATCACACAAGTCTTCGAGGTTAATACTCCCGGTCAGCAAGGATAAGCATTTTTCCATCGCATCTTGAGACATCCGGCCTTTTGAGACGGTCGCGGCATAGTTTGATTTTATTATATCCATACCTTTATCGAGAAACTCCTGCTTTGTTTCAACGATAGTTACCGGGATTCCGGCTTGCAGGAAATTCATGGCGATACCACCGCCCATGGTTCCGGCGCCGATAATACCTGCCGTATTTATATCAATCACAGGTGTTTCTTTCGGAACATCCGGGATTTTGTTTGCGAGACGTTCAGCAAAAAATAAATATTGCTGTGCGCCCGATTGCTCACCTTGCATCAACTCCATAAAGAGTTCGCGTTCTCGTTTAAGACCTTCGGTGAAAGGAAGATTTACAGCCCCCTCTACAGCCTTGATACAATTTTCCGGTGCCTCAAAATTACGGGCTTTACGGGCAATAGATTTACGAAAATCGTCGAATAAAGAAGGATTTCTCTTGGCTTCTTCCAATTTATCATTCTGGTCACTGATCTTGACGAGAGGACGTCCCTCAGCGACGACTTTTTTCGCGAACTCGATGGCACCTTCAGTCAGATCGCCATCGACTATCTCATCAATAAGGCCTACTTCAAGAGCCTTCCTGGCACCGATTGGTGCGCCGCCAGCAATCATGGTCAATGCCATTGGAACGCCGACAACCCGCGGAAGCCGTTGCGTTCCGCCAGCACCTGGCAGCAATCCCAGTTTCACTTCTGGCAGGCCAACCTTGGCACTGGCAACAGCAACGCGATAATGACAGCCAAGAGCTGTTTCCAAGCCACCCCCAAGGGCCGTTCCATGAATCGCGGCAACAACAGGTTTAGTGGAAGATTCAATCGTACCAATCACCTCGTGTAAACCAGGTTCAGTTGGAGGTTTTCCAAATTCCGTAATATCGGCACCGGCAATAAAAGTACGGCCATCGCAGGCAAGAACGATTGACGTAATCGAGGCATCGGCCATCGCAGCTTCGATACCGCCTTTGATCCCTTCCCGAACACCTTGGCTCAATGCGTTAACCGGCGGATTGTTTACCGTGACAACGCCGACAGTTCCATGCGCTTCATATTTGACAAAATTAGTTATGGCAGTCATTTTTCTTTTTCCTCTCTTAAGGTTTTTACTGACTGATTAGTTTCTTGTTGGATCATCGGAAACACGAACAAGCAGTTTCCCAAAATTTGCTCCTTTAAGAAGGCCGATAAAAGCCTCAGGCGCATTTTCAATTCCTTCAACAATATCTTCGCGATATTTTAACTGGCCGGTTGCAATCCATCCTCCCATATCCCGAAGGAAATCTGGCAAATGTTCGTAATGGTCAGAGATGATAAAACCTCTCAATGTCATACGCTTAGTCAACATATCCCGCATTAGTGCCGGTAAGAAGTTGGTCCCAGTGGGTAGAGATGTTGCATTGTACTGTGAGATCAATCCGCAAAGCGGGATACGCGCGAAATCATTAAGCAACGGCATGACGGCATCGAAGACCTTCCCGCCTACATTTTCAAAATACACATCAATCCCATCCGGGCAAGCCGCGGCCAGCTGTTCAGCGAAATCCGCGTCCTTATAATTGATACAAGCATCAAAACCGAGTTCTTCGACGACAAAAGCGCATTTATCCGCTGAGCCTGCAATTCCGACAGCGCGAGTACCTTTAATTCTGGCGACTTGGCCCACCACGCTTCCGACGGCGCCAGACGCGGCCGCAACAACAACGGTTTCGCCTTCTTTAGGCTGGCCAATTTTCAGTAATCCGAAATAAGCAGTCAAACCTGGCATACCGAGCACACCAACGGCTGTTGAGATCGGTGCCAAACTCGGATCCAGCTTCATGACACCTGTGCCGTCAGTAAGGCTATACCCCTGCCAACCTGTCCCTGTCATCACATAATCGCCGACGCTGAATCTCGAATTATTAGATTGCTCCACGACACCTACACCGCCACCCATCATTGGATCACCGAGTTGGGCACTTGCTGAGTAACTTTTCGCCTGGCTCATACGGCCTCGCATATAGGGATCCAAGGACATATAAATAGTTTTAACCAGAACTTGTCCTTCGCTCGCGGTCGGAACCGCTGTTTCAACTAATTCGAAATTTGCGGCCGTAGGCTCACCTTCCGGATAGGATTTAAGCAGTATTTGCTTATTTAAATTCGACATTAATAACGCCTTTCATTCTTTAGATTTTATTAAAACTTTAATACTGATTTATTTGCTGAGTTCGCATAGAGCTGTTGAACGAGATCTGCCCGGTTCGATAACACAGCTGACTGATTGATATATTGTTTGTCGGTGATTTCATTTTTATCGATCGACAGGGGCGCAGCCATTACAACTGCGCGGCCAGCCCGACGACTCGGCGCCCTATTTTCCTCATTATATTTTTCTAGCTTCATTCTTACCTGCTGAAGAAAATCACTGTCGACTATCGCTTCACCATCGACAGAAATGGCATCGGGGTTTCCCTCTACCTGTCGAAGGACAGATTCTGTTGGAAGTAATAGCAAGCCAACGTCATCTTTGTCATGTCCGGCTATCACGATGTCCCTTACAATCGGATCCAAGGCGTCGATAAGAGACAAACGAAGTGACCCTGTGCTCACCCATGTTCCATTCGCCAGCTTGAAGTCTTCCGCGACACGTCCGTTGAAAACTAATCCCGTTTGCTTTTCCGATGGGTCTTCCCATTTTACAGCATCGCCGATGCAATAGAAGCCGTCCTCATCAAAATATTTGGCTGTTAGATCTGGGCGCTTGTAGTAGCCAGTATGCACATTGGCACCCTTAATGCGAATTTCAAGCTTATCGCCTACCGGAACGACTTTTAAATCCACACCAGGAGTCGGAACGCCAATAAGGCCTACTTTTTCGGTTTCCCAATAGACAGCGGTGCCAGTTCCCGTGGTTTCCGTCGCCCCCCAACCGGTGCCAAACGGCATACGCAGACCGGTATACTTTATGGCAAGCACTTGCATTCTTTCAAACATTTCTTGGGATAGCGCGGCGCCACCATATTGGCAAATCGCGACATTTTTAAAAAAGGCTTTTGCAAGTTCATCATCTTTCTCAAGCTGATCGGCTAAAAACCCGTATGCTGCCGGAACACTGCTGAACCGCGTCGGCGACACGCGTTTTAAATTTTCCAATGTCCTTTGAAACAAACCAGGCGCCGGCTTGCCGTCATCCATGTAAATGGTGCCCGAGATCCGGGCGATAGCAAAGAAATTTACGTTCCCACCATATGTATGATGCCAAGGGAGCCAATCCAGAATATAGGTAGGCGTATTTACTGGGTCTCGGGGTTCAGAAACCAGCTCTAAAGTTTTCTGGGCCGCACACAACATTCCTTGTGTATTCGGCACAGCTTTCGGCATCCCAGTTGAGCCAGATGTAAAAAGTATTTTGGCAAGAGTACCGGCGTCTACTGATGCATAAGCCGTTTCCACCGCCGTTTCATCTAATGTTCCCAACAAATCACTAAAACGCAAACCACCGTATTCCGAACCTTGTGCCGTAAGAATTTCTATGTTTTCGGAATTGACGGCTGCCAGTGCATTACCGAATACGTCACCGTCTTCAGCAAAAATTAGGCCCGGCTCAGTTAATTTGACAGCATAAGCTAATTTTTCGAAATCGGTACCCAACAGCGAATAAGAAGGAGAAACCGGCGTGACGGGTACGCCAACCTGAATTGCGCCCATAGTAAGAATCGCATGCGCAAAACTATTGCCCGACAGAATCATTACGGATTTTTCCGGACCGAATCCTTGTTGCAACAGCCAAGTACTTACTTCATCCGCTTGCCTTTTAGCTTGTGCATATGACAATTCCGGCCAGTCTTCTTGGGGACCGCACTTAACTAAAAATGGCTTCTCAGGATACTCTTCAGCTGAACGGCGCCAGTAAAACGCGACGTTTTTTTCAACTTTCCCGATCGGAGTATTGCTTGTAAGGAGATATGAACCATCCTCGTTTTCTGCCACGTTAATATCTGGTGACGGACGATTGAGTTCCCTAAAAGGTACGTAGGACGACATGCCGGCAGCGAGCTCCTCTATTTTTTTTGTTCTATTTTTGTCGGCTGACTGTTATTGTGCAGCATACTGACAAAATGTCACAACAATTGCCAGCGGCAGTCAAAAAAAAGAACAAAAAAATATCAAAGGTAGAGTACCAATGACGGGACCGGCAGGAGTTGTCCTGGCAACAGATAGAGCCAGCAAACGAAAAGAAGAAAAACGCAACAGACTTTTGGAAGCTGCTCGCAAACTTTTTGTCGACAAAGGCTATCACGAAACACGCCCACAGGATATTGCGCGGGAAGCCGACGTCGCTCACGGAACTTTTTATTCCCATTACACGGATAAACGAGAAATTTTTCTGGCTTTCGCCAGTTCCGCGCAAGAAGATCTACACGCTTTTGTCCAGTCGAATATTCCAGAGGTAAATAGTTTTGAGGAATATATTCGATACAGTCTTACAGCCATTCAAGAATTCGCCGAGCAAAATCCTGGGCTACTGAGATCGGCGATGGTCGATACGAAGGTCTTTGATCCGACGGATTCCACCTCAAAAGAGGTTCGGAGCAAGTTTGCGTCTGGTTTTATTATTAGATTGAAGAATGCCTGTGATACGGGTGAACTCTACGATGATGTCGATCCGGACCTTATTGGTCATGCCATGGTAGGGTTGATTCAATTCTCCGCGCCACATGCTTATCGTAAAGGTCAGAGTCGCCAGGAATTTGTTGATCATATGACGCGTTTTCTCACTCGCGCTCTCGTAAAGAACCCACAGAATCTTAGCTGATCCAAAACTTCTATCCCCACGGACCTTTCTTATCGTCAGGATCTCCCGACTTGGCTTTTGTGTACGGGGTTGATCCTCCGCCAGATGGCTTCAAAGACGGCTCAACATTAACATAGCGAGAATTGGGCGGTCGATAATTGCCGGACCTCACCTGAACCATACTTAATGTAAGTTCCTTTAATTTTTGGACGCGATTTTTTGTTGCCGGATGCGTCGAAAATAAGCTATCCGCACGTTTTCCATGCAGGGGATTAATAATAAACAAACTGGCAGAGGCGGGATTTTTTTCTGCCGGTACATTTTCATGAGCTTGAACGCCCCGCTCTAGCTTTTGAAGTGCACTGGCAAGCCAATCAGGGTTACCGCAAATTTCGCTACCCGTGTGATCTGCAGAATATTCCCGCGTCCGGCTGATTGCCATCTGAACTAACATTGCAGCGAGTGGTGCTAATATCATTATCGCCAAAGCACCGATAATACCTCCGCTATTATTTCTGCTTCCACCAAAGAACAATGCGAAATTTGCCAACATACTGATAGCGCCGGCAAGAGTTGCAGTAATTGTCATGGTCAAAGTATCACGGTTCTTTATATGTGCTAATTCATGGGCCATGACGCCTGCCAACTCTTCCGTGGTCAGCAACTCCAAAAGACCTGTTGTTGCTGCAACGGCTGCATTCTCTGGATTGCGTCCGGTTGCAAAGGCATTGGGTTGTGCATTTTCCATTATGTACACTTTGGGCATAGGCAGATCGGCGCGCTCAGAAAGATCCTGAACAACACGCACGAGAATTGGTGCTTCGGTTTCCGTCACCATTCTAGCGCCATACATCTTGAGCACCAATTTGTCGGAATTCCAATAGGCGAATCCATTCATGCCAACTGCAATCACAAACGCTATTAGCATTCCTGTTGTCCCGCCGATCAAAAATCCTATCCCTATAAAAAGGGCGGTTATCGCTGCAATCAGCATACCGGTTTTTATGAAATTCATTGAGGTGCCTCAATTAAAATACGGGCGGAGAAACATTTTCCGCGTCAACTTGTTACGTATTCAACAACTAGCATTTTTCAATAGCATGAGATACGCCGCGTTAACCTTGGAAACGCCATATTCCTGACAAGGTTTTGCCTTTTATAACCATCAAATGCAATAATACCGGTTAGCAGCATAAAAGACGTTAGCCGGGCAAGTCTAAGGGAGGACCGTCATGTCCTCAAGATTAAGTAACATGTATGGGGGCATGACATTAGTAGCGTAACTAGTAGAGTACGGAAATCGGCGGGGGGCAGGCCTGCCGATTTTTGATTCCTATCATCGACACATCAAACCGCCGAGGCAATCACCTCACGAATGGCGGCGATGGCCTCAGCGCCTTTTTCAGCATTCGGACCGCCAGCTTGCGCCATGTCCGGGCGGCCGCCGCCGCCTTTTCCGCCCAAAGCCTCTGACCCGGTTCGTACGAGATCGACAGCATTAAACTTAGTTGCCAGGTCCTCGGTGACACTGATTACAATCGATGCTTTACCATCATTGGCCGCAATCAAAACAATAACACCACTATTCAGTTTCTTTTTTATTTCGTCGGCCATGGGTTTTAAATCTCGCGGTGGAATATCACCAAGCAAATGGGCAATGAACCCGACATCGCCAATTTTCTCAATCTCGGAGGTTTTACCGCCACCGCCGGTCGCAAGCTTCTTTCGTGTTTCTGTAAGTTCTCTTTCGAGACGCTTTCGTTCATCTAATAGCCCTGTTATACGCGTGGTCAGTTCGGCTGGAGAGCTCTTCAAAGAAGAAGCTGCATTAAACAGCATCTGTTCGCGATCATTGACATAGTTAAGAGCCGCCTGGCCAACGACAGCCTCAATTCGCCGCACACCCGACGCAAGACCAGCCTCACCAGTAATTTTCAAAAACCCAATATCACCAGTACGAGAAACATGGGTTCCACCACAGAGCTCCGTTGAATAGTCCCGACCTTTATCTTTGCTCGTATCCAGCCCACCCATACTGACTACACGTACTTCATCGCCATATTTTTCTCCAAATAGGGCCATTGCACCGGCTTTGATTGCGTCTTCCGGCGTTGTCAAATGGACAGCAACAGGCGCGTTTAAGCGAATTCGATCATTTACATCATTTTCGACCTGACGAATTTCCTCATTCGACATTGGTTTCTGATGAGCAAAATCAAACCGAAGGCGGTCATCTGCTACCAACGATCCCTTTTGTGTTACATGGTCGCCTAAGCGCTGACGCAAGGCTTCGTGCAGTAGATGTGTTGCCGAGTGATGCGCCCGCAATCGAGCCCTACGGACGCCATCAATATTGGTTTCGACAACATCGCCAATCTTAAGTGATCCCTTGGCGACCCGGCCAATATGAATGTAGAGATCCTGCTTTTTTTGCGTATCTTTTACATCCATTAGAAAACCATCGGAAGATTTCAACATTCCATGATCTCCTTCCTGTCCGCCAGATTCCCCATAATATGACGTCTGGTTCAAAACCACCATAATGTCGTCACCTTCGACTGCGGTATCCCGCTCGGCGCCATTCACAACAATAGCCTGAACCTGACCTTCAGCAGATTCAGTCTGATACCCTAAAAATTCCGACGCCCCGACGCGCTCATGCAAATCAAACCAAAGCTGATCAGTGACCGCTTCACCTGAACCTGACCAGGCAGCGCGCGCAGCAGCTTTTTGTTTAGCCATAGCGATATCGAAGCCATCCTCGTCCAGCCCCCGCTTCTGCCCTTTCAATATGTCTTTGGTCAGATCAAGAGGAAATCCAAAAGTATCGTATAACTTAAAGGCTACATCACCTGGCAGAGCTTCTTGATCACCGAGTTTATCGGTTGCGTCGCCTAAAAGTTTCAAACCCCGTTCGAGAGTTTCCTTAAATTTCGTTTCTTCAACTTTCAAAGTTTCTGTAATCAAGGATTGGGCACGCGATAATTCGGGAAATGCCTCACCCATTTCGTGCACCAATGTATTGACCAACTTCCAGATCATAGGATCCTTTGCGCCCAGCATATGTGCGTGGCGCATTGCCCGGCGCATAATCCGGCGTAACACGTAACCACGGCCTTCGTTCGACGGCAACACACCGTCAGCTACGAGAAAGGATGACGCACGGAGATGATCTGCGATCACCCGATGAGAGATTTTAAATTCTCCGTCAGCGTCAACATTGGAGACTTCTGCAGATGCCTCAATAATGGTCCGCATTAAATCTATATCATAGTTGTCATGCTTACCTTGCAGCACCGCAGTAAGACGTTCCAGACCCATACCAGTGTCAATTGAGGGGCGCGGCAAGCTTTCTCTCGTCTTCTTATTCAGTTGCTCGAATTGCATAAAAACGAGATTCCATATCTCAACAAATCTGTCACCATCTTCGTCAGGACTGCCGGGAGGACCGCCGGCTATATGATCGCCATGATCATAAAAAATTTCCGAACAAGGACCGCAAGGGCCTGTATCTCCCATGGACCAAAAATTATCTGATGTAGCAATACGTATTATTTTATCATCTGTTAGGCCCGTAATTTTCTTCCAATGCCCCACTGCCTCGTCGTCATCGTGATAAACGGTCACCAAAAGCTTTTCTTTCGACAAGCCAAATTCTTTGGTTAGCAGCGTCCAAGCATGCTCAATTGCTTCTTCCTTGAAATAATCACCAAACGAAAAATTACCGAGCATTTCAAAAAAGGTGTGATGGCGGGCCGTCCGCCCAACGTTTTCCAGATCGTTATGTTTGCCACCAGCTCGAAGACATTTTTGTGTTGTTACAGCGCGGCTATAAGGTCGCTTTTCTAATCCCGTGAAAACATTTTTAAACTGTACCATCCCAGCCGCAGTAAATAGCAATGTTGGATCATTGCGCGGTATCAAAGGTGAGCTGTCGACTTTCTCATGCCCATTCTTGGAAAAATACTCCAAAAAAGAGCTTCGAATTTCGTTTGTTGTACTCATGTCAAAAACTCCGTCACCTTTGCCGCAAATAAGGTATATATGTCTTCAGTTAAGAACAGAGCAGACTTTTACCGTGACACGCCACCCCTGTCCAGCGGGTTAGCACTGGAAATGGTGGCGCAAGCCTGTTATGGAAAGAGTTCGGATTTGAATTTAAAAACTAATAATAACACGGGAAACAATTTTCCCTGTCCGAAAGAGAACGGAATTATCACGTGAGTATTATCGATAAAGACCCGGCGGAAGCCATTGACCTCATTAAAGCTGGTTTTGAATCTGCTGGTTACATATGCGATCGACATATAGCAACGTCAATTTATCTGTCGCAGAAGCTTGATAAACCGATCCTCGTCGAGGGTCCGCCAGGCGTAGGGAAAACGGAGCTCGCAAAAGCCGCGTCTGAATTGCTCGGCGCTCCGATGATCCGCCTCCAATGTTATGAAGGGTTGGATGAATCAAAAGCGTTATATGAATGGAAATATGGCAAGCAACTTCTGTATACGCAAATCCTCAAGGAAAAATTAGGCGACCTGCTTGAAGATGCCGTCGGGTTAGATGAGTCTATGGACAAATTGCACCAGTTCGGAGACAGCTTCTATTCCGAAAAATTCCTGGAAGCTCGTCCGTTACTTCAAGCCTTGAAATCCGACGTAAAAACAGTCCTTTTGATTGATGAAATTGATAAATCTGATCACGAATTCGAAGCCTATTTGCTTGAAATCCTATCAGACTACCAAATTTCGGTACCAGAGATTGGTACCATCAAGGCAAAAACCAAACCGCTCGTCTTCCTGACCAGTAACAATACGAGAGAAATGAGCGACGCCCTAAAACGACGCTGTTTACACCTTTATATTCCTTTTCCGGATACTGAATTGGAACGGAGAATTATCAAGACCCGGGTTCCCGAATTGGACGAAAACCTCCGTAATCAAATCGTATCATTTGTCCAGCAACTAAGAACTCAAGACCTCAAGAAATTACCAGCCGTTAGCGAAACCATCGATTGGGCACGAACATTATTATTGCTGCACGCCGAACAGCTTGACGCTGACATGGTCCGCAATACTTTAAATATGCTTTTGAAATTTGAGGAAGATATAGAAAATACCAACTCCGATGTTCCGAAATTCGTGGCGATCGCACATAAAGAAACTCGCTAATGGATAGGCCTCTCGCAGAATTTATAGAAATGCTGCGATATGCGGATATTCCGGTATCTATTGGTGAAAGCCTGGACGCGGCGGAAACCGTGCAACTCATTGGCTACGATGATCGTGGATTATTGAAGGCCGCGCTGTCACAGGTCATGGCAAAAACTGTCGAAGAGCATGACAGTTTCAACCGCTGCTTTGATGAATTTTTCAGCTACAATATCGAATTTGATTTTAAGAACGATCCGGAAACCGTGGACGGCGAAAATAGCCCCGGCACGCCCCTTACCGATCCGGAACCCGCCAACGAAAACGATGACCTCTCTTCCAGTGAGTCTGATGAGGAAAAGGACAATAACCAGGACTCTGAAAGTCCGCTTGGCGACCCTAATGCTTCGCTACTAGATATGCTGGAGCAAAATGACCAGACTGCCCTGGCCCTGGCAATGACGCAGGCCGCAGGAAAGAGTAATCTGGGTGGGATAGTTCTCATGACACAGCGCGGCTTGTTTACGCGCCGTATAATGGAACAAATGGGGCTCGATCAAATCAACCAGGAAATTCTGGCGCGAGAAGAACAAGGTGATGACGAAGGTGCAGTGGATCTTGCAGGACGACTGGAAATATTATTCGATGCTGTACGAGATATGGTGGAGAGACAACTAGCACTCACCAGCAGCGGAAAAGGTAAGCAATTCCGTCAAGATGTTCTCAAAAAAATCCGATTGTCGAATATTGAACATCGTGATTTCAAAAATATGCGCGAAATCGTCCGCCGAATGGCCAAACGCTTGACCGATATGAACTCCCGCAAACGCAGAGTTAAAAATCGGGGCCAGCTTGATATACGTAAAACAATTCGCCGTAATATTGCTTATGACGGAATTTTGTTTGAAACTCACTGGAAGCAAAAACACAAAGATCGTCCGAAAGTTCTTGCCGTCTGCGATGTTTCCGGCTCCGTCGCCTCCGTGGCAAGATTTCTCCTGCTTTTTCTCTATTCCTTGAACGAGGTTCTTCCAAAAGTCCGATCTTTCGCATTTTCAGGTACACTGGGTGAGGTAACCGATCTTTTCGACCGTCTCGGACCAGAGGACGCCGTCCCTCTTGCCATTGACCAGTTTGGCGGTCGTTCGACGGATTATGGCCGCGCCATGGAAGATTTTAAGGATTTGATATTCGATGAGATCGATAATCGGACGACGGTTATCTTTCTAGGGGATGGCCGATCTAACGGGGCAGATCCACGTGTCGACATATTAAAGGAAATCAAATCGCGGGCAAAGCGAGTAATTTGGCTGAACCCGGAACGCAAATCAATCTGGGGGTCGGGCGATTCAGAAATGTTGCGAATTGCCCCCTATTGCACGACAGCCGCAACTTGTAATTCGCTAAATAAGCTCGAGCTCATCATACGTGACCTCCTCAAATCAAACTGAGCGAATTTTGGGACGGCTTCTAACCACTTGTCGTTACCAAGCTACTCTTTAGACAAGCCGTTCCTTCCGTTTAGAATCCAATATTCAGATTTATAATTGATCAAGATCAACAGACGATATCATCGTCACTGTACGATCGGGAAAGAATATAACTACGCCAATTGGCGAAAAGAGATATTTTTCCTGGAGAAGTGACATGAGAACCTGGACCGCTTTTTACACGCTTGCCCTGAGTCTCGCATCCATTTGCCTACTCTTATTGCCAGCGGCATCGCAAGCTGAGGAAACATTTGCCGCTGCCGTAAAAAACGGAAAACTCCTGACAAATATACGGATCCGTTATGAATTTGTAGATCAGGAAGG